>CAZWUD010000316.1:0-1515 GCA_964637055.1 uncultured Candidatus Cloacimonadota bacterium | reverse complement strand
CCAGCAGGCGCTCGATTTTCTCCCTGCGTGAGCTAGTGAAGTCTTGGCCAAAACGGGCGGAGAATTCACTCAGAGACAGCCCTTTGCACAGCCGCAGCCGCATCATGATGTAGTCTCCTGTCTCATCAGCCTCCGGGTCTGGATCTCCCAAAGCACGGCTTTCATGGATTTGACGGCGATAGGCCGAGAGATCGGCGGGGTTTTCATAGCGGATGCCGCCCATGTATCCGCAGGCAGCGGCGCCGAGGGCAAGGCAGTCGTCGCCATGCCAATAGAGCATATTGTGGCGGGATTCATGGCCCTGGCGGGCAAAGTTTGAGATCTCATATTGCCGGTAACCTTCCGCTTCTAAATGCTTGCGAATCCGGTGATAGATATCCTCCAGTTCCTCATCCGGTGGCAGAGCGGGGATGTCCATGGCCAGGGGTCCCGCTTCGTCTATTTCCAAAAGATAGGTGGAGACGTGGCTGAGGGGAAGTTCGGTCAACCGATGCAGGCTATATTCCACATCAGCAAGGCTTTGCCGGGGCAGGCCGTAGATCAGATCTGCCGAGATATTATGGTAGCCGGCATCCCGCAGGATATGCAGCCGGGAAGGGATGCTCTCGGCTTTGTGGCGGCGTCCCAGATAGCGAAGCTCCTCATCAGAAAAGGATTGCAGTCCCAAAGAGATGCGGTTGATGGGGCTTTGGCTGAGCTCTTCTGCCCAAGTGCTGGTGATCTGGATGGGATTTACTTCCAGCGTGATCTCGGCCGCATCTGCCAGGGGTAAGTCCTTCATAAGCTCGGAGATCTGCTCTTTGCTGAGTAGCGAAGGCGTGCCTCCGCCCAGATATACGCTGGTGAGTGGGCGTTTCATCAGGGGCAGGATCAGTTCTTTGTGCTTGATCAGCTGGGCAAAATAGTCTGCAAAAGCCTGCCGCTCATAGGGAAGCGCAAAAAAAACGCAATAAGGACAGCGCGTGAGGCACCACGGCAGATGAATGTATAGGCCTAGCGCGCGAGCCTGAATATCCTGTTCCACCGGATGTGCGGGGTGTCATAAAGCTTATTAAATTCAATGCCTTTGGACCAGAATATCAGCCAGGGTGAGCCGGTGATGTCCGTGCGGTCCAAAAAGCCCCAATAGCGGCTGTCTTCGCTCACGTCTCGATTATCTCCCATCACAAAGTATTTGCCCTCAGGCACCTGGATCGGGCCGAACCAATCGCGGTTGAAGTTCTTACGCGGAGCGCCGCCGTCTTCCGTGACGCGGTAAGGATCATACCAATTCATCAGGCTGATGGGGTCGATGGAGTTTGGGCGCAGACGGCTTTCCTGGATCACGCGGGGTGCCTGCGGGGGGCTGGGGATGGCCACACCATAGCACTCATAGCCCTGGGAAAATTCCTCGCCGTTGATATAGACTGTTTTGTCCTTGATCTCAAGGGTGTCTCCGGGCATGCCGACCACTCTTTTTACCACGTTTTTGCGGGCGTAATAGCTGATGTGAAAGGCGGTGAGGGGATGCCTGCT
>CAZWUD010000315.1:0-1518 GCA_964637055.1 uncultured Candidatus Cloacimonadota bacterium | reverse complement strand
AATGTTAACGAGAATAGAAGTTGGGGAACAAGAATATTGTGCTTACAAACAACCAGAAGCATACATAGCACCGGGAACCTATTATGTATATCAATCTTCTTTTAAAAGAACACCCAGTCAGAAGGCAGAATTTGAACGAATAAAAAAAGTGTTGGAATTAAAAGCTGTTCAGGATTCTAAAGGCAAATTTTTGTGGCTGGCCCCATATGAGAAATGGGTCAAGAGAGTTGTGGACGGAACCTTGGATATGATTCCGGCACAAGTTATAGAACCTGATTGGTCAATAATAGGGGTCGAACCTACTAAGCTTAGGACTTGGCAAAGGGATTGTGTTACAGAAGCTTGGACGTTTTTGGCTTCAGGTTTACGATATACAAAAGGTTGGATTGCAAGGATAGGTTCAGGCAAAACATTAGCAGGTTTGGCCGCTATGAATATGTTTGAACCCGAGAAATGTTTGGTGTTGGCCGACAAATACTTATTTGAAACTTGGTATTCAGAGGCTAACAAATGGGGTTTTCCCAGACCTATATTATCAACCTATGAATCAGCACATAAACATAATGGCAGGGATATTGAGTGTCTGATATTAGACGAAGTTTTAAAACTCAAGAACCCCGAAACACAGCGTTCAAAAGCTGTCGAGAAAATATCCCGCAACTGCTATTCAGTCTTAGGATTTACAGGTATTGCCGTGGCCGCCAAACGTTGTCAGGATTTTAGGTGGCTAAGAGCTGTGGCCCCGGGTTCCGTTCCCGCAACTGAAAAAGCTTGGCAGTTTGCCTTTGGCTTGGATACAAGGCTAGAAGAGTTGGGAGCTAACAAAGCATACGTAACGGACACCTATAATGAGGAAGCAATTACAAACTTTGTGGCACCTTTTGTTAGAACCATAGACCAAACAGAAGTAATAAATGAGCTCCCAGATATTCAATTCAATTATATTGAGGTGGACGCTCCGGGACAATTCAATCTGATAAAGTCAGGTGGAGCAACCACCAAAGGGAACCCCAAGAGATTGGCACAAGTTCTTCAATGCACCGATGGCTTTATCTATAATGACGATGATAAGCCTGTAAGAGTAACCAGTCCTAAGATTCCTGCTGTGAAAGACTTTGTGGATAACTTAGGTGAGTCTGTAATCTTGGTAACTAATTGGTCAGAGGGTGTTCAGATTTTAAGGGAACAGTTATTAGATTACAACCCATCAATCATTGAAGGCGGTTCTAACTTTATAGGAGAGATAACCCGATTTAAAGAAGGTCATACCCAAGTTATGATTTTGAACGCAGGTTTCTCTAAAGGTATGAACCTACAAGGCGTTTGTAGAACCATCGTGTTCTTGTCAACCAGTTCTAAACCTGATGACTACGAACAGATGTTAGGCAGAGTTTACCGCCCCGGGCAAAAGCTGGGTGTTAATATTGTGTTCTTTACTTGTAAGGATTCTCTGGACAAAAGAAGAATTGAATTGGTTCAAAAGCACAAAGAATATTCTGCCGAGGTGGTGGAAAGATT
>CAZWUD010000314.1:0-1519 GCA_964637055.1 uncultured Candidatus Cloacimonadota bacterium | reverse complement strand
ATGACAGCCCAAACGGCGGCATGGGTGTATTGACCTCCATTTTCACGCACTCCGGGGCCATAGCCTTTGATATATCCGGGATTCATGGATGATGTATCAAAGGGCGGATCCAGGAGTTGGATGAGGCTGAGGTCTCTTCGCACCAGATGCTGATCAAGGGAATTCATTGCCGTCAACGATTTCTGAGGCTCACCTGCGCCCGAAAGCACAGACCAGCTCTGAGAGATGGAATCGATCTGACACTCGTCATTGGAAGCGGAACCCAGGGGGGTGCCGTCATCAAAATATGCACGGCGATACCACTGCTCGTCCCAACCGTTTTTGTTTAGATTATCACGAAGTTCCCTGGCCTTTTTCAAACAGCGTTCAGCATAGATTTCATCCTGAAAAATCCGGGCCATTTCGGCAAAGCCGGTAAGCACGTCGTATAGGAAGAAACCTAACCAGACACTTTCACCTTTTCCACCGAAACCTACCAGATTCATGCCATCATTCCAATCTCCGGAGCCCATCAGGGGTAAACCCTTCTCGCCAAAATCCAGGCGGGCCTCAATGGCGCGGACGCAGTGCTCATATAAAGTGGCTTTTTCTTTTGACCTTTCGGGGAGATCATAATAGGAATCTTCATCGGCATTCACGGCACGTCCTTCCAGGAAGGGGACGGATTCATCCAGCACGCCGGTATCGCCTGTGGTGTGCACATAGTGACTGGTCACATAAGGAAGCCAGAGCAGATCGTCCGAACAGCGGGTGCGCACTCCCCGTCCTGAGGGTGGATGCCACCAATGCTGGACGTCGCCTTCGACGAATTGGCGGCTGGCGCTATCGAGCAATTGCTGGCGGGCAATGGCAGGCTTGGCAAAAAGTATTGCCAATACATCCTGCAATTGGTCGCGGAAGCCAAAGGCACCACCGGATTGATAGAATCCGGAGCGTCCCCAAAGGCGGCTGGCCATATTCTGGTACATCAGCCAGCCATTGGCCAGCACATTCAGCGCTTGATCAGGAGTATCCACATTCACAGTGCCCAGGGTGTGGTTCCAGTATTCCCATACTCTTTCCAGAGCGTCGCGGGCAGCGTTTGAGCTTTTGAATCGCTTGGCAAGGGTGGAGGCATCTTTGGCATCTCTGCCCAGCCCCATGCGGAAGACTATTTCCCGTTCTTCATCCGGTGCCAGGGTGAAATTTACCTGGATTGCCGTGCAGGGGTCCAGGGCTGCGCCCATTTTTCCTGAAAGGCGGCTTCTGGACATCGCTGCCGGCTCTTCCAGGCGGCCGTTGCGCCCCAAAAACTCAGCCCGGTCACAGGTTACGGAGCGGTTGGTATCTTGTGCGTCAAAACCGCTGTCGTCCACGTCAAAGAAGGCAGTTCTGTTTTCAAATTCTGTGTTATATGAATTGCGGGCCAGGATTGCGCCGCTGCCGGGATCGACTTCGGTGATCACATGCATGCCCGATTTTGAGGGAAGATCACCCAGCACCCATTCCACAAATCCGGTTGCAGAAAGCTGTCTTGATC
>CAZWUD010000313.1:0-1529 GCA_964637055.1 uncultured Candidatus Cloacimonadota bacterium | reverse complement strand
ACAACACCTGTCTCAAGGCCCAAGCACTCAAACAGATTGAGAAAGAAACCCGAGCTGTGGTCAATAGCGCATCGTCTCTGGACGACAAAATCGAAAAAATGCGTGAAACTCTGCGTCTTTTTGACGAGACCACCACCCGCCCCGACTACGCGCGCAAGCTACTCTTGATCGAAAACAACATCTTCGGCGTAGACATCCAGCCCGTGGCCGTCCAGATCGCCAAGCTCCGTTTCTTTATTTCGCTGGTCGTTGAACAGAACGATAAAAATGACATTCGGCCCCTGCCAAACCTCGAAACCAACTTCGTAGCCGCCGATGCCTTGATCGGCATCGCCAAACCTGACAACACACTGTTTTCATCAGATGAACAGGTGACAGCCATTGAACATGACCTCAAGGCCAACCGCCACCGACATTTCTTCGCCCGAACCATGCACACAAAGCGCACCTGCCGTAAGGAGGACAAACGGTTGCGCGACGCCCTTCAACAGCGTCTGGTTGAACTCGCAACAAAACCCGACGAAACGGTAATCGCAGAAAACCTTGCCCTCATCAAGAAACTGGAAGACGACCGGAGCAATTATCTGGCAGAAAAATGGGAAAAAAGAGAAAGGCAGGAGCAAGAGGATCTCTTCGGCTCGACAAAACCGGAACAGCAGACCCTCCCGCTTCGCGTGGACATCAACAAAGCTAAACGCGACAAGATCGACTGCGACATCCGTCATTGCCGGGCCCGCATCGCCGCCGAACATGCCAAAGCCACGAACAATGCCTTCACCCGCGAAGCCGAGAAACTCGCCGCTTGGGATCCTTACGACCAAAACGCGACTTCCCCCTTCTTTGATCCCGAATGGATGTTCAACATCACCGGTGGCTTCGATATTGTCATCGGTAACCCACCGTACATCAATTTCTCAAAAAACAAAGCAGAAGGTAACAAATACAAACAGCACAGATTTTCTTGTTTCGACAGCAATGGAGACATCTACTACCTTTTTTATGAGCGAGGATATTACTTGCTCAAAAAGAACGGCCATCTTTGCTTCATCACTTCAAAAACATGGATGCGAACAGGTGCAGGAGAATCCTTGCGCACCTTTCTTGCAAAAAACACCGACCCACAGCTTGTTATTGACTTCGTTGGCCAGCAGATTTTTGAATCGGCAACTGTGAATACAAATATCATCTTGTTTACCAAACAAGAGAACCATAGGGGCACTAGAGCTTGTGTCGCCGGCCCAGAATCTCGCACCAATCTGAGTTACTTTGTGCAACGTAATTCGGCACATCAACCGTTCAACACATCTAAAAGCTGGGTCATTCTCAACCCAATAGAACAAAGCATCAAAGCAAAAATGGAAAAGATTGGCACCCCGTTGAAGGACTGGGATATTTCGATCAATTACGGCATCAAAACCGGCTTCAACGGCCCTTTGAAAGATGGCGGATGTTTTATTATTACCGACTGGAAACGAGAGGAAATTTTGTCTAATTGCGCGACAGCCGATGAACGCAAGCGTACTGACGAA
>CAZWUD010000312.1:0-1533 GCA_964637055.1 uncultured Candidatus Cloacimonadota bacterium | reverse complement strand
GAGGCAGGTGAGTATTGCTCCAGATTTTGCTTTAGGATATTCAGTTTGTTGTCCAAACGTTCCAGGATCCTGTCTGTATAAAATTGCAAATGCTCGCTGTGTCTGCTGATTTCATTTTTGTGGCCAGAGATGATGCTTGTCTGCTGCATCCGGGCGCTGCTCATGAATATGAGTTCGGCCAGGGCGAGATCTGCGGCAGGTTTTGAGAGTCTGTGTCTCACATTATCCAAGGCCATGGAAGCCATGTCAAAGCGCTGGATATATTCCCGCAGGATGCTCTGTGGATGCAGAGAGATCAGGTCCATCTGCGAGTCTTGCAGGCGGTGTTTGTCTATATTGATGCGGTTTGTGCCCAAAAGCTTCATTTTTTGGACAATAGACTTCAGGTAGGATAAAAGGTCATCCCGGTTTGGCACGGCCATTTCCGCAGCCGCCGAGGGGGTGGGGGCACGGTAATCCGCCACAAAGTCGCTGATGGTGAAGTCAATCTCGTGACCCACGGCTGAAATCACGGGTATCTGAGATGCGGCTATTTTCCTCACCAGAGCTTCGTCATTGAAGCAAAAGAGATCTTCCTGAGAGCCGCCGCCGCGCGTGATGATGATCAGATCCACCGGGTGTTTGCTATTAAAATACTCCAGCCCCTTGATCATGCTCGTGGGAGCGTCTTTTCCTTGCACCAGAGCGGGATATACCCAAGCCTGGATCGGATAGCGGCGGGTGAGGACATTTTTGATATCCTGAAGCGCTGCGCCAGTGGGGGAGGTGATGATGCCGATTTCCTGAGGATACTTTGGCAAAGGCTTCTTTCTGCCTTCTTCAAAAAGCCCTTCTTCTTTGAGCTGTTTCTTCAAGGCTTCAAATTTGATCTGCATATCACCCGGGCCGGATGCGAGCATCTGGGTGACATTGAGGTTGTAAGATCCGCCTTTTTCATAGACGGTCAATTGGCCAAAACAGATCACGCTCTGGCCGTTTTGGGGCTGAAAATCTATCTTGTAGTTTTGATTGCGAAAAAAGGTACAGCGCAGGCTGGAGTATTCATCTTTCAGATTAAAATACATGTGCCCGGATGAGTGATGCACAAATCCTGCTATCTCACCCTGGACATACAAAGCGGGGATGCTGCTTTCCACCACCTGCTTTAGATGCCGGGTGATCTCAAATACGCTGAAAACGGTTATGTTATCCATATCAGCGCAGAAAAAGCCCGATTCGGTTTTTTGTCAACTGATTGCTTACTCAGTTTAGAATCAGTATGTCCAAATCCCTTTTGGGGACGTGATGACGGTCACGCTCATCGCGCCAATACTCGATGTTTTCCCCCCTGCCGATATTATCCACCACCACTTCTTCGGCGGGAACCCCCAATGCCACCACCAGCAGAATCTCCCAATCCCGCGGTATCTTGAGTATCTCATGAAGCGTATCTCTATCCACGGAAGCAAGTATGCAGCCGCCCAAGCCGATCTCCGTAGCGCCCAAAAGCATGCTTTGGCAGGCAATGCCGGCATCGTATGTGGTGAACTTTGT
>CAZWUD010000311.1:0-1566 GCA_964637055.1 uncultured Candidatus Cloacimonadota bacterium | reverse complement strand
CCCCTCCAGCTCCTCCCAATACGCATAAGCCCTTCGCAGATGCGGGATCACGATCGAGCCACCCACCACCAGAGCGATATTCATGGCCTCCGAAAGCTCATCGGTTTTCGCTCCGGCGGCGTGACATTGATCCAGATGGTAAGAGATGCAATCATCACAACGCAGCACCATCGAGGCCACCAGGCCCATCATCTCCTTGTATTTCACCGGGATCTCCCCCGCCTCATAGGCAGCGTGATCCAGGGCAAAAAAACGCTTGATATTCAGATTTGCCTTAGTCAGAGTGAGCTTGGTCAGGCGTTCCCGCGTGAGTCTGAATTCCTTGACTTTCATCATCATTACTCCTTATCAATTCCCCAGTTTCATGGACCGGCTCATTTGACAACCGTCATGAGGATCTTGCGCAGTTCGTCTTGGCTGGGGATTCTGGGGCTGATTTTGGTATTTCTGGTAGAGAGAATCTCCGGAATCCAATCCTCGATCATGCCTTTTGTGAGTTCCACTTTCGTCCGGATCGGAAAGCCCTGCAGCCAGCTCAAAAAGTCCTCCTGATTCATCTTCAAACCGCTCCACAGCAGGTTCAATTCGTCCTCGATCTCAGGAGCGTAAAATTTCAAGAGCTCTTCCATAAACATCCCGTTTGCCAGTCCGTGCGGAATCCCGAAATGGGTGGTAAAGGGATAGCCGATGGCGTGTTGCAAAGTGGTGCTGGTGTGGGCAATGGTGATCCCGCCAAAGAGTGAAGCTTTGGCCAGAGCTTCCCGCGCCGCCAGGTTTTCCGGTTCCTGGAGGCAAAGTGTCAGGTTTTTGACGATCAGCCCGATGCCCCGGGTGATCATCGGCATCAGCATGGGCTGGCGTTTGATGCTGTAGATGCCCTCCAAAAGGTGAGAAAGGGCGTCGATGGAAGTATTCAGGCTGACTCTGTAGCTCATCGAGCACATATAGCGGGGATCGATGATCGCCATCCCGGGAAAGATCAGATCCGAACCAAAGCCGGCCTTTTTCTTGGCAGATTTATCGGTCAAAACGCTGTATTGCGTAACCTCAGAGCCCGTGCCGTGAGTGGTGGGAATGGCCACGATGGGATAGCTTTTGGCGCGCAAGTCTGCCTCGTAAAGCTGCCCTTCATCCAGATCGTTGGCCGCCGCCAGCGAGATCGCTTTGGCCGCATCCATCGGGGACCCGCCGCCAATGGCAATGATGAAATCGCAAGCATCCTTCAAGAATTTTTCTTTCCCGCGGATGATGCTCTGCAGATCGGGATTTTCCGTGATGCCATCATAGATGCTGTGCCCGATTCCCTCTTCCGAGAGCAGGGGCAAAAGTTCAGCCATCACTCCGCTCTTTTGAGCGCTGCTTTTTCCGCAGACGATGAGGGCCTTTTTCCCGGTTTGGGAAATGTATGCTTGCGCCTTTTTCAGAGCGCCGTTTTCGACAAATATCCTGGTGGGCATGTATATCATGGGTCGCCTCCTAAAACTAATCTTTGCGGGCAATCTCTACTACAGGCCGGGAACTGTCAAGTGTTTGCTTCGTCCCAGCCGTTTCTCTGTACAAAAAAAA
>CAZWUD010000310.1:0-1581 GCA_964637055.1 uncultured Candidatus Cloacimonadota bacterium | reverse complement strand
TACAAACGCTATGAGGATTTTGACCACCGCCTGCAGGATCTGCCCCTGGCAAATTATCACGGAGAGACCCTTTCTGACAAACTAAACAGTGGATTGGATGAGGAAGGTCTCCAGGGACGGGCGTCCTACAACCTGACAGATAATATCTACCTCACCGCAGACTACGGGGAAGCCTGGGATGACTCCCGGGACAGGAGAATGAACGACCTCTATCTGGGCTTTGAGCTTTATCAGGGAGCGGATCTATACCAGCTTTCCTGGAACCAGATTGAGAAGGTCGATGATGCAGACGGAACCTGGTACAAAGAGTATTACCCTGCCGCCTCGGCAAATTTCAGCCTGAGCGGGCTTCCTTTGCAGCTCACGGGTGAATTTAAGACCGTAGAAAAGCAACAGGGAATCAACGAAAACAGCCACTATGAGCCGATGCTCCAGGCCGGCTTTGCCATCAAAAAGCTCTCCCTTTCCGTGGGCGTAAGTAGCTGGTGGGATGATTTCTCTGCCCTGGCCAGCAGTCAGTATTTGCCCAATATTGAGGCAAAATATCCCCTTTTCAGCCATACAAACCTCACCCTTTTTGCCGGTAAAGAAGCCGGGGGAAAGGTCTGCCGCAACGGCATCTGCCGCTATGTGGCACCCTTTGAAGGTCTCAGAGCTGAGCTAAGTACCAGATTTTAGGAGAATATATGAAATATATAGCGATCATCCTCTTGCTCTTCAGCGTGGCAATGCTGACAGCAGATGCGCCTTACTACCCCACCACTCCCGTGATCGAAAATTTTGGAGCCAATTGGTGTGGAGCCTGTGATTTTGCCCTGGCGGGCCTGGACGTCCTTGAGGGCGAAATGGAGCCCGGAGAGGTCATCATCAGCCGCCTACTCACCGAGAGCGGAGAATATAGCAATGACGAAGTGGACGGCAGATTTGACCACTACGAGGTCGTGGGCTTTCCGGCAGTGATCTTCAATGGCAAAGTCCGGGTCGATGGAGCGGATCATGAAACCTCTGACGGCGCATACTACCTCGAAGCCATCAGCCATTTCCGCTATCTTGCCTCTCCGGTGAAGATGGAGCTGGGCGGTTTCAATCCCGATACGGGAGAGATCTCCGTGAGCGTCGAAATGCTGCATGACAGCTATGACACAGGCGCTGCTACAGTCTATTTTTACCTCCTGGAAGACGAAATATCCCCAGAGCTCACCCGGATCGTGCGCAGCGTCAAAAGCCAGCCCATTTCACTCACAGGGGCCGGTAATACTGCGAATCTGAGCGCCACTTTCACGTCTGATGCTTCCTGGGACAGCAGCAATTTCTGGGCATTCGCCTTTTTGCAGACGCCCGGAAACGCCATCATCCAGGCCGTTAGCAGCCTGCCTGCGCCCGAGTATTACGTCCGGGCCGCAGTGCCATTTGATCACGATCTCCAGAGCATGGAATCCGGCATCTTTGAATCCCCGCCCTTCTGGATCTACAATATGGGTGCGGCTCAAACGCTCAATATCAGCATCGAGACCGTCTCCGCACCGGATGCCTGGTCCTTGAACTACTGTGATATCGAGGGCAATTGCTACCCGGGTGCGA
>CAZWUD010000309.1:0-1586 GCA_964637055.1 uncultured Candidatus Cloacimonadota bacterium | reverse complement strand
TGATATCTTCGATTTTGAGAAATCTGATCTCCAATGCCCTGAAATACTCGTATCCCGAGGGCAAGGTGATCGTGAAATTAGATAAGCGCGACGATGAGGCTGTGATCAGCGTGCAAGACTTTGGCGTGGGCATTGCACGTCCGCATCTGCCCAAGCTGTTTCACGTCGACAGCGGACTAAGGCGCCATGGCACTGTCAATGAAGGCGGGAGTGGTCTGGGGCTGGTTTTGGTGCAAAACTTTGCCGAGCTTTTGGGGGCCCGGGTATCTGCGGAGAGCAGGTTGGGCTATGGTAGCACATTCACCCTCGTCCATCCGTGGAGAATTTGATTGACGACAGCAGAGGGAATAAAATAATGCCTCATCATGGAGAAGACGGGTAGAAAATGAGCGCACTTTTTGCACCGGAACTGGTGCGCATCGTTGATACCTTCAAGACAAAATCCGATTGTCTGGACTATATGGCTGAGCTTCTTGATACTAGTGGCTGTCTGCTTTCTGCGGATCGCTATCTGGCGGCTGTGAAGGGTCGCGAAGAGATCATGAGCACAGGCATTGGCCGGGGAATCGCGATCCCCCATGCCAGGGACCTGACGGTAAGCTGCCTGAAGATGGCGGTGTGCCGGATTCAGGCTCCTTTGGATTTTGACTCTGTTGACAACCTGCCGGTGAATCTGGTTTTTATGTTCGCAGTTCCGCAAAACTCCAATCAAGAGTATATGCGGACATTACGCAAGATATCCGAGTTTTTGCGCCAGGAAGAAAATCGGGCGAAACTGCTTGGATCAAAATCTGATCTGGAGCTTTATAAAAATGTTCAAGAAATGGAAAGTACTTTTACCGATCCTGCTGCTGATTAGTCTGCAGTCCTTGCTTGCTCAGAGCGAGGATGCGGGCAGCACGGGATTTGACACACTGAAGCTGATCTATAGTGCCAAGACATTGGCCATGAGCGGGTCAGTGACCGGCCTGGCGGAAAATTCCGCCTCCCTGGCCTTCAATCCCGCTGCCATCATGCGTTCGGGACCCATGAGCATCTCAGCGACCTTTATGGACCATTTTGTGGGCAGTGCCGGCGGCAGCATCGAATATGTGTATCCCCAAGATACCTTCACGGCCTATGGTGCGAGCCTGCGATACTGGAATAGCGGCAGCATGGAGCGCACCGAGATCAGCCCTGCCGGGGAATTGATCGAGACGGGAGAAAATTTTGGAGCTCAGAGCATCGTGGCCTCTGTTTCCGCCGCCAAATTCATCAGTATGGCGCTGGATCTGGGTGCAAGTGCAAAATTCATCTTTGACAGCATTGACGATGCCAACGCTACTGCGATTTTGGTGGATTTCGGCGTGATTCATCACACGGTGAATGAAAACGTCAAGGTCGGGCTCAGTCTGCGCAATGTCGGCTTTCAAAGCAGCTATTATACTGATTCAGATTACAAAGAAAAACTTCCCACCAGCTATAACGCAGGGCTTTCTCTAAAGATGGGTCCCAAGCTGATGTCTGCGATTGATATCGGCAAAGCCGGCGGGGAAAATATCAAACTACGTCTGGGCGGGGAATATCAGGTGCATCCCAGCCTCTTT
>CAZWUD010000308.1:0-1595 GCA_964637055.1 uncultured Candidatus Cloacimonadota bacterium | reverse complement strand
GGATACACAGTCCAGGACAGCGGGCGGAATTATTTCCTGCCTCAGGTAGAGCCCAAGAGCAAAACAGACGACAAAGAAAGAATCAGCATGGACGTGGTGCTGGAAGCCATCTCCCAGGCAGGTAGGTCATTTATGATCTTGGAAAGCCGGCAGATCGGGAAGCCTTTTCCCAAGAGTCTGTGTAGCAAAGATAAAGGCTTGGAGGAGATATTTTATCTGAGGCCAAATCAAGGCTTTGCCATGGCCAATTCCCCGGGAAAACAGCTAAAATCCCAAGGAGAGAAATACAGCATTTTCACCTACACTCTCTTTGAAAAGATCACCGGAGGCATGCTTGACTATCCGGATCTGATGTCTCAGACTCAGGCAGCCGTGAGCGCATATACCAAGAAAGCTCAGAAACCACACTGGCAGAGCACATTGGATGCGCCATTCAGTTTTTGGGAAGAGACCCAGGCGCTGAAATTTCGTTTTCGCCTGCCGAGCTATCGATCCCTGGAGGGTGGCGGCAGCTACAATTTTTAAAAGTTAAGACCGCAAAAGCGGATAGATAAACATATCAGGCCGGGGAATCAAGCCCCGGCTTTTTTATACATAGTCTGAGGGGATTGATGGGCAAATCGGGGTAAAAAGGCTCAGCTTTGTCGACGGGGTTAAATAATTGATATATAGACTAATGAGAGAAAATAGGGGATATTTGTCTTGACAGATGAACTCTGCTCAATCACTGTCGCCTGATATAGATAAAGGAATAACAATAAGGAAAATATGAGAAAAATAAGGAAGAAACTTCTTGTCACTTTTTTGGGATTACAGTTGCTCTTGATAGGGCCTGTGATTGCCGAATCGGTGGCAGGGCTGGGAAGCGAGGAGATCGCCACAGATCAGGCAGCACTGGTGATCGACTCTCAGCATAGTCAGGAGCCTCCGGGTACTAGCCCTGAGATTATGGTTGCATCCTACTATGCGGATTACTTTCACGGGCGTACCACAGCCAACGGCGAATCATTTGACCAATACGCTATGACTTGTGCCCACAAGTCTCTCCCCTTCAACACCAGATTGTTAGTTAGAAACCCCAAAAACGGTAAGACCGTAGAAGTACGCGTAAATGATCGCGGACCTTATCCTCCAGGCAGGGATATAGACCTTTCCTATGGTGCAGCCAGGAAGATCGGATTGATACTTCCCGGAGTGGCACCTGTCGAAGTAGCTATTCTCCACCCCGAAAACAGTGAATCACAAGAAGACTACGCCTCAAACAGGTAACCTGCCTTTAGTTAATTAAATTTCCGCCACTATATGATTGCATTTCCGCTAAAGATATCAGCTTCAGTTGCTTCAGCTATAAATGCGAAAGTTCCGGTTTTGGCCCTCGAATCCACGGTGATCACCCACGGATTACCCTATCCTCAGAGCTTTACCGTTCTCTGTGAATTGGAGGATTTAGCCAGAGAAGAAGGCGCTACGCCAGCCACCATTTGCGTCTTGGACGGCATCTGCAGGATCGGTCTGGAGGCGGAGGACATCAGGCTTTTAGAAGAGAAAATCGTGGGCAAAGAACGGATCGAAAAGCTGGCCTGGAGGGATCTGGG
>CAZWUD010000307.1:0-1604 GCA_964637055.1 uncultured Candidatus Cloacimonadota bacterium | reverse complement strand
AACCGGTTTTTCAAAAACTTGCTGATAGTGTGTGCTTTTGCCGGTGATTCTACTATTATCAGTCCTTTTGCCATATCTTAATTTACCTCATTTTCGTGTAAGCCACAACACTTTTTATATTTTTTCCCACTGCCACAGGGACAGGGATCATTTCTGCCAATCTTTTCCGCCACCTTCACAGGGCGGGCTTTTTGCTGAGTCTCGCCAAATTGGGGCGGCGTGGTGGCAGAGCTCTGATAGTCTGTCTCTTGCGCATTGACAAAGGAGCTGATGGCCTCGTGGGTCAGACTTGCCCCCTTCATCATTTCCTGCATGCTATCCAGTTGCTCCCGAGTGAAGATATAGGTGGTGAAGACCCGTTTAGTCACATTTTCTTGAATCCTGGAAATCAGGCCTTCAAACAGGGTAAAGCTCTCTTTTTTGTATTCGATCAGAGGGTCTTTGTTTGCATAAGAACGCAGGAAGACACCCTCTTTGAGTAAATCCATTTCGTGCAGATGGTCACGCCATTCATCATCCACCACTTCCAAAAGCGCTCTGCGCTCGATATCACGCAGGACATCTGCGCCCAATTGCTCTTCCCGGCGCTGGTAAGCGGCTTTTGCTATATCCATCAGAGTGTTGATCAAAAGATCCTCATTGAGGTGGTCACTATCCAGATCTTCTTCTTTGATCACGATATTCAGACGTTTGAAATAGGCACAGATGCGCGCCAGATCCCAATCTTCTGCATATTTGGTTTGCTGAGCCACCTCTGCCACCAGGTTTTCTATGCTTTCGGTGATCATCTCCCGGATTTCCGCTCTGAGGTCATAGCCCTTTAGCACGCTGCGGCGGTAGCTATATATCACTTCACGCTGTTGATTCATCACCTCATCATATTTGATCAGGTTTTTACGAATCTCAAAGTTGTGCTCTTCCACCCTGGTCTGGGCTTTTTCCACAGCTTTGGACATCAAAGGATGGCGGATGGCTTCGCCGGGCTGGAGGCCAATCCTCTGCATCAAGGGCGCCATGCGGTCAGAGCCGAATAGACGCATCAGATCATCTTCCAGAGATAGATAAAAACGGGAGGTTCCGGGATCACCCTGACGCCCGGCACGTCCGCGCAATTGGCGGTCGATGCGGCGGCTCTCATGCCTTTCACTGCCAATCATATGCAGTCCGTCCAGAGGCAATCCGTAATAGTATTCTTCGGTGCGTTGTTTAGACAGGCCTCGATAGTTCTCCACGCTTTGTGAAACCACGCCCTCGCCCAGCTTGATATCCGTACCGCGACCCGCCATATTCGTGGCGATGGTCACCGCACCGGGCGCTCCCGCTCCGGAAACGATCTCGGCCTCACGCTGGTGTTGACGCGCATTCAGCACGTTGTGTGGAATCTTGTGACGGCGTAGCAAGCGTGAAAGCACTTCCGAGACCTCCACACTCACCGTTCCCACCAGCACCGGCTTCTTCTTTTTGTGCCAATAGACGACTTCATCGATGATGGCTTGATACTTCTCATTTTTGCTCAGATAGATTTCATCATCGTGGTCGATACGGGTGATGGGCAGATTGGTGGGGATAACGATCACGGGGAGACCGTAGATCTCCATAAATTC
>CAZWUD010000306.1:0-1605 GCA_964637055.1 uncultured Candidatus Cloacimonadota bacterium | reverse complement strand
CCTCTTTCAAAGGCGATGTCATTGCGGGCGTAGTGGGCTGTCACCAGTTTGCGCAGCAAATCGTCACGCTCCATCTGCATGCCCACCTTCAGGCGGATCAGGGCCTCGCGGTATTCTTCCGGAACGCCCAGGCCGTAGATGCAGGAGACAGAGGCCACGATGATCACGTCCCGGCGCTCCATCAGGCTCATTGTGGCGCGCAGGCGGAGCTTTTCGATCTCTTGATTGATATCCGAATCCTTCTCTATGTATATGTCTTTTCCGGGGATGTAAGCTTCGGGCTGATAGTAGTCATAATAGGAGATAAAATATTCCACTGCGTTATGCGGGAAAAGCTGCTTGAGCTCTCCATAGAGCTGGGCGGCAAGGGTTTTGTTGTGAGAAAGCACCAGGGTGGGGCGACTGAGCTCCTGGATCACATTGGCGATGGTGAAGGTCTTGCCGCTTCCGGTGACTCCCAAAAGCACTTGATGGCTCTTGCCTTGCTCCACCCCCTCACAAAGGGCTTTGATAGCTGGAGCCTGGTCGCCGCTGGGGGCATAGTCGGTAACGAGTTCAAATCTGGACATCTTTTTCCTTGCTTTGATAAAATCCTGAAATTCTTCTTGACTGATTAGGGATAAATTTCAGGTTGGATACTAATTAAGCGGCAGATGCTTTTCTGTCGAGAAAATAAAACCGGGAGCTCTTAAGATGCTGAAAAATGAAGAATTACAGATTAACTTTGAAAACCTATTGAAGCTTGGCTACGCCGTTATCGATATCAGATACAAGGAATATGACCTGTCGGCTGATAACCATAAACTGGTCATTGCCCGCGTAGATTCAGACCGGGACGAATTTTATCAGGATATGATGAAGCTTTATACAGGGATCGAATTCAAAAGTGGTGAGATTTATGAGACCTGGACCGAGATCCTGATGCATAAGATCAAGATGAGCAGAGTTTTGGGGCGTGACATTGCCATCAAAGTGGCATCTTTGGACTATATCGAGACCATTTATAGCCACAAATGATCCAGCGCAGCCTGTTTCTGATCAAACCAAATGCCGTAGCAAAAAGGCACGTGGGGCATATCATATCCATCTTGGAAGAAACCGGCTATCAGATCAAAAAGATCAGGCTCTTGCGCTTTGATCAGGAGCTGTGCAGAGATTTCTATAAAGATCACTTAGGCAAAGAGTTTTATCCCCGGTTGGAAAGCTTTATGTGCTCCGGGGACACCGTGGCCTTGCTCCTGGAAAAGGATGAGGCGATCAGTGACCTGAGGGAGCTGATGGGGGATGTGGTCCCCGAAAAAAGAAAGCCGGGGACGATCCGGGCACTCTATGGCGATGGGGTCACGGATAACGGTACGCATGCCTCGGATTCTACTGGGAGTGCCAAAAGAGAGATCGGCATTGTCTTCCCGGACGAATCCTGCTAGCGGTTTCTGACCCAAGGCCTTTTGGCACAGCCTTAAATAAGGGATATTGAGTGTTCTTGCGGCGAGCTGGCCGGCAGGAATAAAAAAATCATTGACGGAATCTGAAATCCCCAAAAACTTGGAAAGAAATAATAAATGCAGAGGTTATCATGAAATTTGCCATAGAAAAAAAGGAATT
>CAZWUD010000305.1:0-1614 GCA_964637055.1 uncultured Candidatus Cloacimonadota bacterium | reverse complement strand
ATTGCTTTTTGGTTGCTTGGAGATTTAAGGATGGGGAGGCGATGGGGGAAGGGTGGGGGAGGTGGCATGAATAAAGGCTTTGAGAGGGGTCAAAAGCTTGATGGTATAATTGTTTGTAGTCAAAGGTTGATTTTTGGCTTGCTGTTTCGCTGCTCAGATTACCCAAAGGAATGCCTACTAAAATAGTGGGTGATTTGTGGATGATGGAGTAAGGCGCGCAACAAGGGGCTTGACATAATATGGATGCCTTCAAATATTGGAAACCACAGAAAGGAGGTTAAATGCCAAAAACAATAGAAGCCCTTTTTACGCATGAAAAGAGCATCAGGAAGATACAGGAAAAGCTTCCACTCTTGTTTCATATCGCTGAAGAGGAATCGAGGCGAGATGGCAAGATTGGAATGGAAGTTGGTGTCTTGAGAGAAAGAGTGATCGTTTCCATGTTCATTCACTTTCTCGGTGAAAAACAGGTATGTGCTGATGTCCCCACTACTGCATCAGAGCTGGATGTCTACGTTGCTTCGGCTCCTATTTCCATAAAAACGATCACGGTTTCCAACAAGGGTAGTTTTGCAGGGGTTAAAGCTTCTTGGACGGTAGACCAGATTAAAGCTCAACAGTTTGTCCGTGAGTACAAGCCCAGTTGTGACCTTATTTTTACTCAAATCAATTGGTCTGGTGAAGGTGGCTTGTACTACATTCCTCTCAAGGTTCAGCAGGAGATATTCAAAAAGACAGCCAAAGAAGACTATTTTAAACTTCCCAAAGAAGGGACAAATCCCAGAGGTATCGAATATCAAGCAAAAACACTGGAAGCTTTTTGCAGGCACAAGGATACGTTCTGCATCGATATTATTTGGGAAAGACCGGACATTAAAGTAAATGTATTTGAAAGGTGGGTAGATTTATGGAACGATTGAGCAGCAAAAAACAAGGAACCAGCACCAGCAGCTTTGGCAGCCCCGGTCGGGTATCTCACGATTCCCAAGCTTTTTATGAATCTCGTTTGTATGAGGGGCTTATTCACCAGCAATGTGATTCGGATCATGAAAATACTATCCCTGCAGAGTTTTTGGATAGGCACTTTTGTCAATCCAGCGAAAACATGGAGCAATTGCCGGATAACAGTGTGCACCTGATGATTACCTCACCGCCTTACAATGTAACCAAGGAATATGACGATGATCTCAGTTTGGAGGAATATCGCGAACTGCTGCGGCGAGTGTGGAGCGAGACTTATCGGGTGTTGGTCAATGGTGGCAGGGCCTGCATCAATGTGGCAAATTTGGGACGCAAACCGTATATTCCCCTTCACAGCTATATCATTGAAGATATGCATGATATAGGATTCTTTATGCGGGGTGAGATTATCTGGAACAAAGGCAGCAGTGCCAGTCCTTCTACCGCTTGGGGCACCTGGCTATCTGCCAAGAATCCGGTGCTCAGGGATGTGCATGAGTATATCCTGGTATTTTGCAAAGGTAATTATAGCCGCCCAAAGACTGATAAAGAAAGCGATATCAGCCGCGATGAATTCTTGAGCTACACCAAAAGTGTCTGGGATTTTTCGGCGGTTTCGGCCAAAGCTATTGGGCATCCGGCACCTTTCCCCGT
>CAZWUD010000304.1:0-1636 GCA_964637055.1 uncultured Candidatus Cloacimonadota bacterium | reverse complement strand
CGAGCCCTGGATCGACCTGCTGCAGAAGAGCGATGCAGCCCGATGTTTCCAGCTCAGCTTCGGCGACAAACTGAATTTCCGTTTCGGCCTCGTCCTCATCCCGGTCGTCCCAGGGGCGAAGGGTCTCAAGCGCGAAGCTGGTGGTGTAGATCTCACGAGTGGCCCCCGTCAAAACGAAGGCAGGCAGCCGCGTAATGTCCGAGATCTCCCGTATAGACTCTGCCAAACCTCCATACGATGCTGCTACATGGGCTATTGAGCTCTCCAGCCCCGCGATGACCGGCATCTCGATCTGGAAACGCCCCCTTATCGCCTCGAAATCGATGCCCCCCATGAGCCGTTCCGTGGCGGCAAGTCGCAGGGAGGTATCACACAGGGCCAGCTTGGCGGATGCCTGAAGCTGGGAAATGTGCGAAAAATCGTGCTGGATGGGCTTGATCGTATCAAGCCACGATTGATGTGCAGCCGAAAGGCTCTCGGCAATGCGGCTTGTCGCGGTGGCCTGCTTTATCAAATCCTGCCAGTGTTGATTGGCGCTGGCTATCTCTTGTATCCGAGCCATGGCTCCAGACATTTCGAAGGCGCGACTGATTTCCAACTGCTGACGACGGATCGGTTCCAGCGTACGCTCCATCTGCTCGATCACGCTCAGATAGGACGGCTTGGCCAGCCGGTTGATGGCCTCCATGTCCTGATGGAGCTTAGCGAGAGCAGATTTTGCGGACTTCAGATCGTCGGACATAATATCCATATTTTGCTGTTCGTCCCGGGGTTGGCGACGAACGCCGCATTTTTAATTTTTGAGTAGACCGGGTCAGTCACAAAAACCTTCCTTAAAATCATCGGCGCTGATATCTCCAACGGTTGACCACCTCTTGGATCTCTGCGTCTGGGGTTGCATCATTTTGCCAGCCCTTGTCGAAATCGATGTCATTCGATTTCGGTAGCTGCTCAGGCTTCAAATCCCGTATAAGAATGCGCGAAGGCAGCATTGCAGCCTGGCCAACAAAAATCGCTTCCTGCCTCCGCAGGCCAGATAGCATCTTCGTCAGACCGGACATCGAATCTGGCAGTATGGATCGAACGTGCTCCCTATCGGCGTCATTGGTAATTCTCAGAACAATCCAGCTATTACATTGTGAAAGAACAGTTGCCTCAACTTCGCTCGGGCGCTGGGATACCAACAAGAGCCCCACGCCATACTTTCGCCCTTCCTTGGCGATGCGCCTGATTGCCTCTTGAGCGGCCTCATATTGCGCTTCACCCCGATTGGGAACGTAGCGATGAGCTTCCTCACAAACCAACAGGACCGGGTCAGATTCCCGCTCTGGCTGGGTCTGCCATATCTTCAAATTGAATAGGGTTCGAGCAATAACCGCACTTGATACTCCGGCGACTTCGTTGGGGACGCCGGACAGATCGACAATGCGTGGCTGAGGTCCGTCCCCTGTGAGTTGCTTGATGACCTCGGGGAATGGATCGTTACCGCCATCATTCCATTCCGCCATCATGAATCGGAGGCGGGCATCCGTCATCAAAACTTCGAGCTTTTGAAGAATCGAGTTATGAGAGTCCTGCTTACTGGCCTGTGGAGGCTTGTCTGCGTCTATTTTTGCCTTGAGTGTCGACAGTTTGT
>CAZWUD010000303.1:0-1646 GCA_964637055.1 uncultured Candidatus Cloacimonadota bacterium | reverse complement strand
GCATTGATCGCAATCGGCCCCGGAGTCATCTGCGAAATGGCCACCACTTCCACAAATTCCGCCTCTGTGAGCCAGGCATTTTTGATCACCACTTCCTGCTGGATCATGGCCAGAATGGCGTATCCGCCGCCAAAGCTGAAGAGCCCGATCTTGAAGAAAGTCCATAGCATATTGAGCAGGATCATTTCCGAGCCTCCCAAATGGCATAGCCGATGGTGAGCAGGATCAGATATACCGGCGTGATATTGAGAAGTCCCACCAGGACAGCGATTGACAGCGGAAACCAGGCATTCTTCAGGGTGAGTCCGCTCTTTTTTGCCATCTGTATAAGGGGGACAGCAATCAGCGCCACCACTGCGGGTTTGAGAGCTGAAAAGGCACGCTGCACCACCGCTTGATCGGCATATTGACGAAAGAGCATGGCGATCAGCATGATGATCACCGTGGAGGGCAAGATGGTCCCCAAAACCGCCACCAGCATGCCGATACGGCCGCGCACGTGATAGCCGGTGTAGATGCTGATATTCACCGCAATCGGCCCCGGGCAGCTCTGCGCCGCCGCAATTCCATCCAAAAATTCCTCTTCAGTGATCCAGCCCTTAGCTTCGCAAACCTCTTTTCTGATCAGAGGAATCATCGCATAGCCGCCGCCGATGGTGAAAGCGCCGATTTTCAAAAAGCTGATAAATATCTGCCAGAGCATCTTAGAGCGACTCTCTCACCAGTTTCAAAAGAGCGTCCAAAAGCTGATCCTCAGGGTATTTGCCCACGACCTCACCTTTGGCAAAGATCAATCCCTCACCCTTACCGCCGGCCACGCCAAAATCCGCCTCACGAGCTTCTCCCGGACCGTTGACCGCACAGCCCATCACGGCCACGGTGAGTTCTTTATCCGCAAATTCCTGCATCGCGTTTTCCACCCTTTTGGCCAGAGAGATCAGGTCTATGCGGGTGCGTCCGCAAGTGGGGCAGGACACGATATTCAGCCCTTTGCGTAAGCCCAATCCAACCAATATCTGCCGTGCCACATAGACTTCCTGCACCGGATCATCTGAAAGCGAAACGCGGAGGGTATCCCCGATGCCTTCGTCCAGGAGAATCCCCAGTCCCAGCGCAGATTTGATGCTGCCCGAAAGCAGAGTGCCGGCCTCTGTAACTCCCAGATGCAGAGGGTAATCAGAGCGTCGGGAAAGCTCGCGATAGCTTTCCAACATCAGCGGGATATGGGATGCTTTCACCGAGATTTTGATCTCGTGATAGCCCAGATCTTCCAAAATCTTCACATGCGAGAGCGCGGCTTCCACCATCGCCTCTTTGCCATGACCGTATTTGGCCAGTAAATCCCGGGGCAAAGAGCCGCTATTGACCCCGATTCGGATGGGAATCAGGCGTTCGCGGGAGGCCTCAACCAGTTTCCTTACACCGCTTTGGGAGCCGATATTGCCGGGATTGATGCGCAGACCGTCGATCCCGCCGGCGAGGGCCGCCAGAGCGAGTTTGTAGTCAAAATGAATGTCCGCAACCATCGGGACGCTAAATTCCCGTTTGAGCCGGGGAATGGCCCGGGCGTCTTCACCATCCATCACGGAAAAGCGGATGATCTGGCAACCGGCCGAGACCAGACGGCGGATCTGCTGGGAGGCAGC
>CAZWUD010000302.1:0-1665 GCA_964637055.1 uncultured Candidatus Cloacimonadota bacterium | reverse complement strand
GTTTTGAGTCAATGAGCGCTCCTTCTCATCTGGCGGTAAATCGTGACAACCTCCATGAAGAATCAATCCTACCATAGCAAGTCTCCTCTTGTTAATTTTGTAAATTTTTTATTGATTAATACTTTTCAAAAATCGGGCGATACGCTCATTTTCATTTTTATAAGTAGAGAAAAATTCTGTTACTGAAGTATCAGCGGCAATAATTCCATTTTCTAAGAACAGCATCCTGTTTGCAATACGTTCTGCAAAGGGAATGTCATGTGTTACAATAAGCATAGCCACCCCTTCGTTAGCTAATTTTTCAATAATTTTCAAAACCTCTACACTCATCTCAGGGTCTAAAGCGGAAGTAATCTCATCTAACAGCAAAGCCTCAGGATTCATCATCATCGCGCGGGCAATCGCAATTCTTTGTTGTTCTCCTCCGGAAAGCTCATTATGTTTCGAAAGCTCCTTTTTGCTTAATCCAACTCTGGCTAATAAATCTCGAGCTTGCTCAATTGCTTCTTTACGATCCTTTCTTAGTATCTTTGTGGGGCTGATTATCAAATTTTCTAGCACATTAAGGTGAGGGAATAAGATAGTTTGTTGGAACACCATACCACACCTCAATCTGATTTTAGAAAGGTTATGCTTATCTTTGACTGAAAGCCCGTCAACCAGAATATCACCTGAATCTATTGTTTCGAGTCCGTTAATACAACGTAACAAAGTACTTTTCCCCGATCCGCTTGGTCCAAGAAGAACTGTAACACCACTTTGATCAAAGTCAACAGTCAAATTGTCCAATACCATTAAGGACCCAAAAGATTTTGTAATATTTTTCACTTCTATCATAGCCATGGATTGATTCCTTTCTTTAAATATCATAATTAGAATAAAAATGCGAATTTCTTCTCCAATTTCTTTGCAAACTGCGAAAGTGGATATGAGATAATGAAATAAAGCACAAATACAATTGCCCAGATTAGAAATGGCCGCATTGTTCGTAGAGTTAGTATATGTCCAGCCCTAGTCAGATCTATCAAACTAATCAAGGAAACGAACGAGGAAACTTGTAGCTGATTTATGTATAAGGTAATGGTGGTAGGGATTAATAACCGTATTACTTGAGGGGCTATAATATAGAAAAATACTGAGAATTTCTTATGCCCCAAAGCATATGCAGCTTCCCATTGAAGGTGGGGTATTGCCTTCACTGCATTGTGGACTAGCACAGCAAAAAAAGCACCTGTGTTCAATGACATAGTGATGATTGCTGCCATCTTTGCACTTAAAACGATGTTTGCAATCACAGGCAATCCATAATAGACCAGAAACAATTGGACGATTAGTGGAGAATTTCTCAATGGCTCAATATAAGCCAACGGAATTACTGAAACTAATTTATTTTTCGAACACCGAATTAACCCTAAGACTAACCCAATTAGCGTCCCAAAAAAAATAGAAACTAACGTAATCCATAAAGTCATACCAGTTGCTTTGAGGAAAAAAAGGGCATCATAGGGTGATAGTTTTAAATATTGTCCGACCATATAATATAGCCTTAGTTATCGATAAAAAATTATTATCTAAAATAACGATTTCACTTGCTTCTTTTGCCACTTCTGTTCCTGATCCAACAGCAAATCCAACATCTGCCATTTTTAAAGCAGGTGCATCATT
>CAZWUD010000301.1:0-1666 GCA_964637055.1 uncultured Candidatus Cloacimonadota bacterium | reverse complement strand
TGGCTGGATCCTTTCTTTATGAATATAGACCTGAAGATCTTTGGCTATCTGCCATCCATGGAGTGGGGGATGAGATGTGATTCCTGGCTGCTCAGTGAGCTTTTCCACTTTGCCTATTTCTGCTATTATCCGATGATTGTGGGCTTGCCGTTATATCTGTATTTCAAAAAGCCGGGGGGCTTTAATGAGCTGATCTTCAACCTCAGCTTTGTCTTTTATATGTGCTACTTTATCTATAGCATCCTGCCGGTGATCGGGGGACGCTTTATCCCGGAAGCAATGGAGCTCACCCAGATCTATCGGGCGGGACCCTTTACGCATATCATGGTCTTTATCTACCGCAGTTCCAATCACCTGGGTGGCGCTTTCCCATCCTCTCATGTGGCGGTGTCGCTGGTCTTGACCGTGGCCGCCCTGAGGCACGTGCGCAAGCTCGGTTATTTCTTTGTGCTGATCTCTTTCTTCCTGACTCTTGCCACAGTTTACTGCCACTATCACTGGTTTATTGATTCGGTATTTGGGATTCTGGCGGGCGTTGGAGGCTATTATCTGGCCAATTTCACTCATCGCTAATTGCAAGGAGCTTTGTAGATGTAAGATATATTTCTGATACTCTTTTGTCTGACAAGTCTGGCACTGGGTGCGCAAAGCCCATTGCCGATAGATAGTTACGACTATGGCATCCCGGAAAACAACGTCTCTGCCATCGCCCTGGGCTCGGGAGGGATCAATATCACAAACCCGGCCGATCCCTTTGCCTCATACGGCAATCCCGCACTTTTGGCCTCCAATGATGCCACCATGATCTATCTGGCCTATCGGCTGGCAAATGAGAAAGATCTGAGCTTTTGGGATGCCGTGGATGTGAGCAACTTCCTCAGGGAAAAGCAATTCAAGTATTTCACCCTGGTGGCCAAACAGACGGCCTTCTCCTATCAACCGCTGGCCTCGATAAACATCTCCCACTTTGATACAGAGACAGATACGACCATGTATTACGACTACAAGCTGGATAAACTGCAATTTAGCCTGGGCATGACAGACAAGAGCTGGCCCTTGCTGACGGCAGGGGTGAACCTGAAGTATCTCACTGGCCGCTTGGTCTATCTGGTGGAGAGATTGGAAGGGCATAACTTTGTGCGTGAGCACTTTATAGATGACAAGGTCAAGGGCGTCTCCGGGGACCTCGGGCTCACTTTCCAGACCGGCGATGTGGTCTATGGCCTCACTGCCTATGACCTGCTCTCCCGCTTGTGGTGGGAAAATTACGACCCCGTCAGCATCCAGCGCCGGATCGCCACCGCCGTGCAATATAGCAGCGGCGCTTCCAAGACCTCATTTGGCATCCAGAGCAAGATCTCCAAAAAGCCGGAAACCACTTACCATGTGGGCTACAGCTATTCTGCAAATTGGGACAGCCAGGACTTTATGTCCGAGGAGCAGATCGAGCAGGGCATGGATCTCCGGATCGGCTTTTACAGCCACGACTTTTATGGGGCTGACAATGTCAATCTCACCCTGGGCGGCGGTTATCACTACCAGATGTTTCGATTTGACTTCTCTGTGAACAGCCGCGGGCTGAAGATCGCAGATAGCGAATTCCTCTTCTCCCTGGGCTTGGGCTTTTAGGAGATGTTTGAACTCTCTTTTCTGAATGCTGGGCTTC
>CAZWUD010000300.1:0-1683 GCA_964637055.1 uncultured Candidatus Cloacimonadota bacterium | reverse complement strand
CGGAGAGGTTCAGCCCTTTGATATCCAATAGCTGATCATAGCCGTCCGGGAATTGCCGGATAAATTCATCCGCATGGGCAATGCGCGCGGCCTTCCGGATCTCCTCATCAGAAAGCGCGGAGTGAGATCCATAGGCAATGTTTTCCCGCACCGTTTTGGTAAAGAGCACAGAGTCCTGGGTGACCACTCCAAAGAGCTGCCTCAGGTCGTCCAGCTTGATGCGGCGGATGTCTGTGCCATCGATCAGGATGCGCCCTTCTTTGACATCATACATGCGATTGATGAGATTGGTGATGGTGGTCTTACCGCCACCGGATGCACCCACAAAGGCGATCTTCATCCCCTTGGGAATCGTGAGATTCAGATCCTTCAGCACATATTCACCCGGCTTGTAGTAAAAGCCTACTTGCTCAAATTCGATCTTGCTGTCAAACGAAGCTTTGGATAGCGAATCCTCATCATCCCGGATGCTGGACTCTTGGTTGAGCACAAGTGAGATACGGTCTAGCGAGACCCCCGCTTTTTTCACTTCGGTATAGAGTTGAGTGATCTTTTTTAAGGGATGCAGCATGGAAAAGACGGCAAAAAGAAAAGCGGTGAAATCACCTAAAGAGAAATCGAAAGCGGGATCCAGGATCATGCCTCCGCCGATAATCACGACCACCACCCCTGTGATGGCGGAATTGATCTCGGAAAAAGGCACATTCAGAGCAGCGTAGATCTGGGATTTTTGCCATTGCTTCAGATGCCGACTATTGATCTTTTCAAAGTTCTTTCTCTCTGAATCTTCCTGGCGGAAGGACTTGACTATCTTGATGCTATTGAGCACTTCTTCCACAGCGCTAAACATCATGGAGATCTGGGTCTGGATGCGGCGGGAATATTTTTTGATCTTCTTGCCCAAAAAACCGATGGTAAAGCTCAAAATCGGCACCACCAGAATGCTATAGGCAAAGAGCCGTGGGTTCAAAATGAGCGCGATGGCCATATACACGATCACTGTGGAAAGATCGCGAATGCTATTGAACACGGCAAAGATATATTGATTTGAGACAATCTCAACGTCATTGACCATGCGCACAATAGCGTCGCCCACCTGGTTTTTGCTGAAAAATTCCAAGGATTGGCTGAGGTAACGGCGGAACATGTGATTGCGCATATCCCGGATGGTCTTGCCCCTCAGCATCACAAAAAAGCTGCGATTCGCAAAATAAGTCAGATTCTTCATCAGAATCAGCCCCATCAATAGCGCACAGAGTATATACAACAGCCCCAAAGAATCGCTCACCAGCATCAACTCTTTCATCTCTTCCCAAAGTGGCGATAGATCAGACAGACTGCGAATCTGCCAGATCGAGCTCAGTTGAGCAGTAAAGTCAGACAAAGCCTGACTGAATGCGGCCAGAATCTCACGGGAACTGTGGTATTCAATCGTGGGTTTATTGGGGTTGAAAACGTAGTCAAAGAGCGGAATTAAGATGGTGACGCTGACTCCGCTAAACAGAGCAAAAAGCAGCATGGTGACCAAACCGGCCACGATAAAAGGCCAATACCGGAACATCATCCGATATAGGAGAGCCAGATTGCTGCCGCGTTTCCCGCTTCGATTCTTTTTATTCATATTAAGGACAATAAAAAAAGCCAGCATAAGCTGGCAAGAGAAAAATCTGGCACGCCCTAAGG
>CAZWUD010000299.1:0-1690 GCA_964637055.1 uncultured Candidatus Cloacimonadota bacterium | reverse complement strand
GTATGCTCGATCTGGCTGACTTTGTTAAAATCGTTGCAGGACAGCACGATCATCACCGGATTATTTGCCATAAACAAAGATATGTGATTGATAAAGTCAATTGTGTGCCGGTTGACGTATTGGAAATTGCGAATGATGAAGATCAGCGGCTTTCTCTGCGAAAGATCAAAAAGCAGACTTTTCACGCTCTCAAAATCGCTGCGCAGATCCTCAGCGCTCTGTGTCAAAGACTTAGCTTCCTCTTCACTGGAAAACAGATAGCGCTCAAACTTGTTCGAGAAAATGGAGAGTTCTCTGTATTTTTCAAGCTCCTCCTTGCTCAGGGATTGCAAATACTCCTTACTCAGGGCAAAAAAGGCCTCATGCTCGGTTCTGGAGCAAGTGTAGTCCAACAGGAAATACTCTCCGCCCAACAAATGGTAGCGAAACAGATAGAGGATGCTGTCCTTGCCCAACCCATCGCCACCGATGACAGATATGACTTTGCCGTTTGACTTTGTGACAGAGGGAACAAAATCCAGAATCTGATGGGCATATTTTTCCCGCACGATGTAGCTATTGAATCGCATCGTATTTACTGTCGACCAGGAAGCAGAGAAAGGATAATCTGTATCTTGGATGCGATTGACATAGGAGATGATCTCTTCCCCGCTGTGAAAGCGGTTTTCGGGATTTCTTTCCATTAGCCGGAGAATGAGCTTCTCAAGTTCCAGAGGTATGTTTTTATTGAGCTCTGAAGGGAAGTTTGGGATAAAGTACTGATGTCCACCGGTGATCAGAGCGTTGATCTGGTCTATACTAAAGGGGAAAGAACCGGTGCAGAGACGGTATAGCATCACTCCCAAGGCATAAAAGTCACTACTTTCGGAAGGGGCCTCGCCGAGATACAATTCTGGTGCAAGGTATGGTAAAGAGCCGGACACTCTCTGATTGTCGCGATCAGGATCGACCTTAAAGAAACCATAGTCTATCAAGTTTATCGTGATCTCAGATCTTTCGAGATAAAACAGAACATTTTCCAGCTTCAGATCCTTGTGAAAGATCTTTTGGCTATGCAGGGCATGAAGAGCATAGCTGATCTGGACGATGATATCATAGATCAAATTAACCCTGGATTTGCTAAAGCGAAAATGCGCCAGCGTCTTGCCCTCAAAAAAGTCACTGATGTAGTATATATGATCCCCCACATGGCCAAAATCCACAACGCGAGAGAGATTCGGATGATCAATCTTGGTGATGTGGTGCATATCTTCTGCGCTAAAATAGCGATATAGCTCATCTGAGGATAGATATTGAAAGAGCTTGAGAGTATACAGTTTGTCCGTGCGGATATCTCTTACCTTATATACATTTGCCCAGGATCCGGAACCCAAGCTTTCCAAAACTTCATAGCGATGATCGATAAACATTCATTTCTCCAAGCTACTATTATTCTACCATTTTTAACGGCTTGGAATAGCTGTCAATCTATATCTTGCTTCATCAGTTTTCGGCTTTATGAGGCCTGTATATTTTGAATAATCGATAACGTCCCAAATGTTGGTGTAAAATAGGTGAAGCCTTATGAAGAAAAAGGTTGAGCCCAATCCCGCTCTTTGTTTTGATGGTTTTAGAAAACTAAAAACAAGAGGAGATAATGACTTAGCCCATGTGAAGGAAAGATGAAAAGGTGGAATTAGTCAAGTTAATT
>CAZWUD010000298.1:0-1700 GCA_964637055.1 uncultured Candidatus Cloacimonadota bacterium | reverse complement strand
AAGAGAAAATCGTGGGCAAAGAACGGATCGAAAAGCTGGCCTGGAGGGATCTGGGCATGGCAATTGCCAGAAAGGAAAGTGGCGGCACCACCGTCTCTGCTACTATGGCCCTGGCTGCCCGCGCCGGGATCAAGGTCTTTGCCACAGGTGGGGTAGGCGGAGTTCATCGCGGCTGGGCAGAGAGCCTGGACATCTCTCAGGATATCAAAGCTTTGGCCGAGATTCCGGTGATCGTAGTAAGTGCCGGATGCAAAGCCATCCTGGATATCGGGGCCACCTTGGAAGCGCTGGAAAGCGCTGGAGTGCCGGTATACGGGTGGCAAACTGATGGATTTCCGGCTTTTTACTCCCGGCAAAGCGGCTCCCCTGTGGCAGAAGTGGGCTCAGCCCACCAGATAGCAGAAGCCTTTTGGCATCATCAGCAATTGAAGCAGAGCGGGATGCTGATAGCCAATCCTATTCCACCAGAAGCAGAGATCACGCGTGAAGAGATCGAGCCTTATATCCAAAGAGCTCTCGAATCCGGAGGGGAATTGCGGGGTAAAGCCCTGACTCCATTTCTTCTGGATCATCTGGCTGGTGCCACTGAGGGCAGGAGCGTGAAGGCAAATCTGGCACTGCTAAAGAACAACGTGATACTGGGTGCCAGAATCGCCAAAGAACTGCTGAGTTGATCCTTGAAAATATAACGAGAGACTAAAGCGGTCCTACGTCTACGCCTCACAGTAATGATACCTTGTGCAGATACGCTTCTATATCAAATTTCCTTTTTAATCCACTGGCGTTCATGTAGCGGATCTTTCCATAAATTGGTCTTTCTGCCCAGGGCCGATCATGCTTGCCGAAGCACCAGGCAATTCCGGCAAAGGCATTTGCATCTCTGCCATCCAGCTCATATTTGTTGTTCAAATACAGCAGTATGGCACTGGCCTCATCCACTGAAGGGCACCAGGCAAGCAGGCGCTTTCCCCAATACATCCGCATGTAATTGTGCATTTTTCCGGTAACTAGCATCTCTTTTTGGGCAGCATTCCAATACGGATCATCAGTCTCGCCTTGCTCTAATCTGTAAAAAGGATATTGGGTATCACGCGGATCGGACAGATGATCGTTCAGACTTCTTATTGCCCAGGCCGGGAGGCTGGAGGGGTTGTCGTAATTGGGGTTATAATTGCAAAAATTCATGCTCAATTCCCGTCTGACAATCAATTCCTCAGCAAAGTCTGCAACATTTACTGCGATGCCCTCAAGCTGCTTTTTATCCGCTATCAGGTTTGGCAGAATTGCCGGGGGGATTTCCTGCTGATCTAAAATCTCTTGTATGATTTGGAGTGACGAGATCTGGCCAAAATGCAGATACGGACTGAGATTGCTCTGATAGTCTTTGTCGGGATGATTGCGGTATTGGGAGTAAAGGCTGAGTTTTGAGCGCTTGAACTCGTTGAGGAGATCCCTGGCTTGTGAATAACCCCCGATAAATGTGCTGATTTCACCGGGGCTATCCGCCAGCTTCAGCTCTGAGAGAGTCCAGATCCAGACTTTGTCCAAATCTTGAATCTCATGGGGGTAATGGGGGAGATCTTTGGCAGTAAAATCTGCTCTGGGAAGTCGAAGGTAAGACGCGGGGCTGTAGGAGAGCCAATCTGGAAGCTGCTTAACTACTTTTCTGCGTAGGGTGGCCGCAGAGTATTCTTCTTTGT
>CAZWUD010000297.1:0-1719 GCA_964637055.1 uncultured Candidatus Cloacimonadota bacterium | reverse complement strand
AAGGACTGCCAAATACCCCCTTATCCTTGCGCTCGGAGATCTCTTTGGGCACGCAGCCCCGCAGAGCTTCACGATGGATCAGCTTTTGATACGGAGGGCGGATCTTATATTCTGAGGGCAAAGTGAAGACAAATTCCACCAGACGGTGGTCCAAAAATGGTGCCCGGCTCTCCACGCTGTGGCCCATGCTCATGCGGTCTTCAAAGTGTAAAAGGGTCTGCAGAGAGGTACTGTGCATCATATTGTAGAGAAAACTGCTCAGTCTGGAGACCGGCAGGTCTGCGAGCTGGCTCATCATCTTCCCGGTGATCTGATCCTCTGCCTCTTTCACAAATTCACGGGTAAAAGGCTCAAAGCGGTAGTATTTGGATTCGATGGCGTAGAGACGGGATTCTTTCATCACACTGGATAGTGCGATTTTGCCCAGATTGGAAGCTGCCCCCAAGGGACTATGACCCAGGAAGTGCCGCAATTCGGAGGCAAAGCGCCCCAGTTTCATCCCGCGCAAGAGATCTGCAAAATAGCGATAAGTCCCATGCCTGTATCCCCCGGAGATCTCATCCGATCCCAGGCCGGAGAGCAACACCCGGATGCCCTGCTCATGCGTGTTTTTCATCAGCGCATATTGGCTCACAAAGCCGGATCCGCAGGGCATGTCGTTCAGATAGCTGGCCTCTTTCCACCAGGCCAGAGCATCTTCGGCTTGGGGTGCGATAAGATGCGATTTCACGCCACAATTTGCTGCCACGATCTGGATGTAGGGACGCTCATCCAGACGGGGTTCACCCGCATAATAGGTGGAAAAAGTCTGCAAAGGATAGTCCAGCATCCCCGCGGCCATACAGGTGATGGCGCTGGAATCCAGTCCTCCGGAGAGGGATGAGGCGATCTCCACATCACTATTGAGATGCATCCTCAGGCTTTCCCTAAAGAGTTCACGATAGCGCTCTGCGGCATCTTCAAAGCTCAAACTGCTGCTCTCAAAGGTGGCCGGATCCAATTTATAATATTGATAGATCTCTATTTTACCGCCGATAACCCGCATGTTATGCCCCGGTTTCAGACTGCGGATCTCCTGCCAATAGGTCTCATCGTCATAGACCATCATCGAGTTTATCTTCATGCTGCGCCAGATCATCGCCGCATTATGAGCCAGATCCAGAGGAGCCAGCACCAATTGCTTGATCTCAGAACCCCAATACAGCATGCCGTCTCTATAGGCATAATACAGCGGCTTGATGCCAAATCTATCGCGGCTCAAAAACAGGGTTTTGCTCTTTATATCCCAGATGGCAAAGGCCCACATCCCGTTCAAACGGTGCACTGCCGCCTCGCCCCAGGCGTGATATGCCCGCAGGATCACCTCGGTATCGCTATGGCCGATAAATCTATAGCCGAGTCCCTCCAGCTCTGTTCTGAGCTCAGAGTGATTGTAAATCTCGCCATTAAAAATGATGGCCAGCCCCAGCTCTTTATCAAGCATGGGCTGATGCCCGCTTTCGCTCAATTCCAAAGTAGGCAGACGGCGAAAACCAAAGCCCAAGCCTGCAGGAAACGAGTGATCAAAGGATTCCAGATGGCCTTGCACAGACTTGCTGCTCTCTGCCCCACCATAGTTATGAATCTGCCCACGCTGCAGGTCAAAGGCCAGATAGCCCTCATCCTGAGGGCCACGATGGCGTATCTTATCGGTCATCTCTTGCAAAAGTCTCAGATCTA
>CAZWUD010000296.1:0-1729 GCA_964637055.1 uncultured Candidatus Cloacimonadota bacterium | reverse complement strand
CGCAGGATTTCTTGCATATTACGTCCCAATTCCTGAGGGTAATACAGGATGATCCTGATGGTGCCTTTGTCATCAACGATGAAGACCGCACGCACGGTGTTGGAGTCCTTTCCGGGATGGATCAGACCGAGGCGGTTTGCCACTGCACCGGTGTCGGCGATGATGGGAAATTGGATCTCCACGCCGATGTTTTCATGGATCCACTCTTCCCATTTGATGTGGGAGAAGACCTGGTCAACGCTCATTCCGATCAGCTCGCAATTGAGCTTGCGAAATTCGTCATAAAGCTGTTGAAAAGCTACGAATTCAGTGGTGCAAACCGGTGTGAAGTCTGCCGGATGGCTGAAAAGGACAAACCACTTGCCCTTCATGTCGTTTGGCAGAGTCATTTTGCCACGGGTTGTTTGTACTCTGAGTTCCGGGAATTTGTCTCCCAATAGAGGCATTCCTTGATTTTCCATTATTATCTCCTTTTTAGTATTGTTCCTACATAGAAAGTATAATCAATCAATTTGGATCAGCAAATACATTTTTGAGCCTCAAATATCGTGCTAAGAAAGCAAGCTGATTGCTTTTCTTTGTTTACTGTCTGCTTTCATTTTATCGGTATTAAGATCCATATCCAGTCCAAATCTGATCTTCATGAACAGCTTTGCAGCAGGGTATTATTATTTTTCTTCTTGACACCCAGCCCCGGCATCTTAATCATGTGAAAGAAGTATAGTAAAGAGAGGTTAGCATCATGAAAAAGCTTGCGTACATTGCCGTGATCGGCGCAGCCCTTTTTCTCCTGGCGGCCTGTGAATCAGGCGGGGATTTTAACATCGTAAATCGCTGCTCATATCCGGTTTACACCAAGGTGGATCAGTCCCCGATGGTGACTATACCCGCCGGGGAGAGCCATGTCTTTCAGATCGATACCGATACTCAGAATTTTCTCACCGGTGAGGTGAAACGCAGGGTCCCGGTCTATATAGTGGGAGAGACCTTTTCGCTTCAGGACACGGAAGAAAATGTCTTTACCGATAGCACCCGGGTAACCATCCGTGCCGGAAAGACCACAAATGCGTATCTTAGCCCAAACCGGGCCTCGATCAAGATCGTCAACAATCTTGATGAAACGATCAGCGAGGTGGAGATCTGGGAGATCAAATACAATAGTCAGCGCCTGATCATAACACTGAGCGAGATCTTCGCCGGTGAATCGGTTTGGCGGAGAGTGGCTCCTGCCACGCCCCAAAGCAATTTTTCATATCGCGCCATGGTTTGGCTGGAGGGAGCAGAAAACCCTCTTGAATTTGGCGACAATCAGACCGTCCTGGGGGTTGATGAGCAGTGGCTTTTGACCCTGGACCCGTCTAAAGAATAATCATAATGCTAAGGAGAAATACTAAAACTATGAAGGTCCTATGGCTTTCGCTTTTGACCCTTGCGCTGGGCTTTGCCTTTGCGCAAATGCCCGTGGAGCTGGCAGAAATGCCGTTGCCCACAGACCCCCAGGTCCTGACCGGGACTTTGGAGAATGGGATCACTTATTACATCATGCAAAACTCCCGTCCGGCCAATATCGCCGAATTGCGTCTTTATGTCGATGTCGGGAGCGTATTGGAAGATGAAGATCAACTGGGCCTGGCTCATTTCACCGAGCACATGGCCTTCAATGGCTCTGCCAATTTTGGGAAAACTGAGGTCGTGGACTATCTGGCCTCCATCGGCATGGGCTTTGCCA
>CAZWUD010000295.1:0-1732 GCA_964637055.1 uncultured Candidatus Cloacimonadota bacterium | reverse complement strand
AAAGCTGTCTATAGGCATCGAGATTGAATTCGAACTTCACATCAAAGATGTCAGGAGTGAGAAAGCCATAAATGAGCACGATAAAATAGGGCACCAAAAAGAAGACAGTCAACCAGATCAATGTTGGTGCAGCCAAGAGATAATCCAGGCGAGAGCTTTTGGTGTTGCTTTTCATCTCTATTCACCCACGGATGAGCTATGTTTTTTCAGCTTTGGGATGTATGCTCTTCCTTCAGGAGGCATACGATCAGCGTCCGGCAGCTCATCAATCAGCCAGGTATCCGTATCATGCCAAAACAGCCACACTTCCTCTTCCCAGTCCAAAGCCTTGTCATCAAAATACACTCTCTTATGCTGACTGAAGACTCTGACATTGTGTTTGCCTACCCTGACGATATATTGGGTATGGCTGCCCAGGTAGAGGATGTCTTCGATAATGCCTTTTATGATGTTCATATCGTCTGCAATTTTAGGTTTTTGTCTGGATATGGCTATCTTTTCCGGCCTCAAAGAAACAGTGATCTGGCTGCCTATTTCAGGCCTGAAATGGAAGGTGGAATCTATCTCAAAATACTCATCATCTCCCATAGGACACTTGAGCTGCACATACTCATCTTCGATACCGACCACTTCTCCGGTGATCAGATTTGTCTCGCCGATAAAGTAGGCACTAAAGATGCTGGAAGGCCTCTCGTAGATATCATCCGGCGGGCCATCTTGCACGATCTTACCCCGATTCATCACCGCCACCCTGTCTGATATACTCATGGCTTCGCTCTGGTCGTGCGTCACGTAGATAAAGGTAATGCCCACTGCATCGTGGATATTCATCAGCTCGATGAGCATATGTTGACGCAGCTTGAGATCAAGCGCAGCCAGCGGCTCGTCCAAAAGCAGCACCTTGGGCTTGTTGATCAAAGCTCTGGCAATGGCTACACGCTGCTTTTGTCCACCACTGATCTGGTCTGGATACTTGGAGTGCTGATCACCCATTTTCACCAGATCCAGCATCTCACTCACCCTGTCCTTGATCTCGGGCAGAGGCGTCTTGCGCACCTTGAGGCCAAACGCCACGTTGTCCCACACTGTCATATGCGGAAACAGCGAATAGTTTTGAAAGATAGTGTTCACCGGCCTCTTGTAGGGAGGCAGGTCTACAATATCCTGATCACCAATATAGATCTTACCGCTCAGCGGTGTCTCAAAACCGGCGATCATCCTCAACAAAGTGGTTTTTCCACAACCGCTGGGCCCCAGGAAGGAATATAGTTCCCCGGGTTTGATCGTCAAATCCACACCATCGACAGCCATAAAGCCATCGAACTCTTTACTTATGTTTACTATTCTGATTTCTTCCAATTATCATGGTCTCCATTGTTATTTAGTTTATCAGCCCGTTTCCAAGCTGCAGTTTATGATTGTTAAGAATAATTAACATTTGCACCAACGCGGCGGCTATCACACACATATATGAATGACAAAATACTCCCACACTATCTTGTAATGTTTTCAACCCTTGCCCCCTGTCTGCTGAAATGGCGTTCACCACAAAATACGACTCCATCAGACGTCCATTTACTGCTGATAAAACGAGCTGGAGCGATAAAAACTTTTGGGATTGGAACGCCGAGTGCATGTCTAGTTTCATTCTTATTTTGGGTCAGGCAAAAAAAAGGCCAGTGGGGAGTACCGGGCGGTATCCCCACTGATCGGAGGGCATTCTATGTAGGGT
>CAZWUD010000294.1:0-1735 GCA_964637055.1 uncultured Candidatus Cloacimonadota bacterium | reverse complement strand
GAGGAACCCAAATGGATATTCTGCAACAAGTTGGCAGAGACCAAATCAGAACTGACTTTCCGGAATACCGCGTTGGTGATACCGTGAAAGTCCATTATAAAATTAAAGAAGGTAGCAAGGAGCGTATCCAGGTTTTCCAGGGCATCGTGATTCAAAAGCGCGGCGCCGGCGTTTCCAAATCCTTCACAGTCAGGAAAGTTTCAAGCGGTGTAGGCGTGGAGAGGATATTCCCTCAAAACTCACCTAATATCGACAAACTTGAGATCGTCCGCCATGGTCAGGTTCGCAGAGCGAAATTGTTCTATCTGCGTCAGGCCAAAGGTAAAGCTGGCAGGATCAAAGAACGCAGAAGATTCACTGCTCAGTTACCGTAAAAACACGAGCTTAGCCCCTTGTACATATAGTGTCGAGGGGCTTTGTCTTTTTATGAAGGATATTTATGCTGAGAATCTTATACTATCAAAACCCCAAGCTGTGCCTGGAGATCGAGATTGAGGATGAGACCATCATCCGCATCTCTTTTTGTGACAGGCCGTTGAATAACCTGGTGGAAAACAAGTTTGAGGAAGAAGTCCTTCGCCAAATAGAGGGATATTTTGAGGGTAAACTAAGGGAATTTGACCTGCCCTTTTTTGCCACTGGCACGCCTTTTCAACTCATGGTCTGGGAGCAATTGATGAAGATAGACTATGGCAAGACTCTCTCATATCAGGATATAGCCCGATTGATCGGCAAGCCCAAGGCCGCACGTGCAGTGGGCAATGCCCTTAGTGCAAATCCGGTGCCCATCATCTTGCCCTGCCACAGAGTGATCTCATCCGATGGCAGCATGGGCGGATTCGGCGGCGGAACCGGGGTCAAACGCTATCTCCTTGATCTGGAGCAGAGATTTGGAGAGCAGAAGTGATCCTGGGTATCGGCACGGATATCATCGCCGTGGGGCGGATTGAGCGGGTTTTGGCCCAAAATCCCCGTTTTGCAGAAAAGGTCTTTAGCCCCCGGGAGCGTGCTTACTGCGAAAAGAGGGCAAATCCGGCTCAAAGTTACGCGGCCAGATTTGCCGCCAAAGAGGCTGTCATGAAAGCCCTGGGAACGGGCTGGGATGAGCAAGTGTCCTGGATTGAGATCGAGGTGGTCACAGGCCCTAAAGGCAAGCCGGGCATAGCATTATCCGGGGCTACCCGAAAGATGTGTGAGGCCAGGGGAATGTCACGGATTCAGCTTTCACTCAGCCATGAAAAAGACTATGCTATTGCGTTTGCGATTTTGGAAGGTTGATCCGGCTCTGCAAAGCTTTTTGTATAGCTGGCTCTAAAACGATATTTGCTTGACAGATCTTGCTTGTCTGATTGTAGTGAACAGATTGAGGTAAAAATGATAGATGCCATCGTGTTACTGGGAATTCAAGGAAGTGGTAAAGGCACTCAAGCCAAACTCTTGGCTGCTGAGACAGGGTATCAGCACATCAATATCGGAGACTTGCTCAGAGAGCAGGTCAACCTTGATACAGGGATTGGCGATCAGGTGAGTGCTACCATCGAAAGAGGAGACATGGTGACGGATGAGATAGTCTTTGAGCTCATCCGCAAAGCCATATCCCCAGATTGTCCGGGGATAGTCTTTGACGGATTCCCGCGGCGGCTCAGTCAAGCCGAACATCTCACCGATTACTATCGCCTGGCCAGGGTTTTCTATCTGGATCTCGAAAAAGCTGTGGCCATAGAGCGAATCCGGG
>CAZWUD010000293.1:0-1748 GCA_964637055.1 uncultured Candidatus Cloacimonadota bacterium | reverse complement strand
AAAAGCTTTATCAGAAGATGCACGAATCAGTGACCGAGAGGTTTGATTTGAACCGGATATTGGAGCCTTTGAAAGGTGGTAAGAGCAGTCATCTGCTGGAGATCATCGGAAAATCGGGCTCAGGGAAATCGTATTTGATTTCTCCCATAATATCGTCACTCAAGGGCAGTTATTCCAGGATAGAATACTTCACTCCTCACCCAGTCTATTACAACCACTTCACGGAATTGATCAAGATCCTGACCGGTTTGGATGAAGAGCATCAATTGCAGATCTATGAAGAGCACTATAAGAAGTATTATACCGGCAAGAAATATGACTTCTTTTACTATCTGACGGAGCTGCTTTTGAGGGATGAGCTGCTGAAGCCGATGGCAGTGGTGATCGATGATGCGGATGTCCTGGATGAATACAGCCGGGACTTTTTGCAATACCTGGTGCAATACGCTGCCGAATCCTCGATTCAGATCATTGCACTGGCCCAAGCCAGGGTTTTCCCCTTCTCAATGGTGGAGACTCTGCCCAGCCTGGGCGCTGAGGATCTGCAGAGGCTTTTGGGCAATATCTTCCCGGGTGCAGGCCAGAGTTACATCTCCGAGGGTGAGATCCTGCACAAGATATCCCGCGGAAACCTGATGATATTGGAGCGGATCTTTGCCGAGATGAGATCCGGAAAACCCAAGGCCGATTTTGACCTGAGTCCCTATCTTGAAAAGACCTATGATCCCCACGATATCTACTATCAAAACCTGGTGGAGCTGACTGACAAACAGCTTGAATTGCTCTTGGCCATGTACATTCTGGACGGGATGGATAGTGCCCTGGTGGCCGAAGCTTTGGGCCGGCGTGGCATCAAGATGGACATTCGGAGTCTGGAGAAGCGCGGACTGCTGGCTGTGGTGGAGGATGGCTGCGTGGTGCAGAAAAAGCTGGCTTTGGGCCAGTGGATCAAAGAGAACCCTGCCAGATTTTCTGTGGCCCTGCAAAAGAAACTTTTGGCTTTCCTCAAAAAGCAAGACATTGAGCATCAGATCCAGCTCCGGCTCTACATCCTGAGCGGAAGCCACAATGCCAGGCTCTTCTCATCCATGCTGCATTTCTTTCAGATTCTCAGTGATTCCCAGACTTGCCTCAAGATCAATGAATACCTCCTGTGCATCAGCAAAAATCCCAAGGATCAACTGCTCAGGATGCAATCAATTGCGCGCAGTTATGCCAATCTCTCACAGAAGGACAAGGCCGTGGATTACTATCGGCAGTGTCTGCATCTCTGCACGGAACATAAGCTGCCTGCCGAAGAGATCGTCTATCAGCTTGCCACAAATCTCTTTGCGGTAAACTCCAGTAATTTTGCCCTGGAGATCATCAAGAAATACTCACCGGCGACCATCGATGCCTTTTGGAAATCAAGGATCTTGCTTCTAAAGGCGGATATCCTGGCCGAAAGTGAAGATTTTAATGAAGCTCTGGAGACTCTGGAGCTGGTGCTGCAATCCAGGAGTGCGATCGATGATCAGGTGAAGCGCTATCTGGTGCAGGCAGAAGCCCAAAAGACCAGAGGCAAGATCCACTATTATATCAATGAATGGGATCAGGCCGAAGAAGCTTTTCGCGAGAGCGAGACCTTTTATGGGCTGGCTGATGATCATGCCGGACTGGCCGCGATCTACAATAACCTCGGCGTACTCTATATGTTTCAGGGGGAATGGGACAAGAGCGAGACCTTTTTCCTCAAAAGTCTGGCCTTG
>CAZWUD010000292.1:0-1756 GCA_964637055.1 uncultured Candidatus Cloacimonadota bacterium | reverse complement strand
CGTCTTGTCCATTTATAACTCTGGAACAGACACCTACCAAGCGTTGTGGGGATAACACTGTGCCGATTATAGGGCTGTATGTCTCACGCATTTTGGATTCAATGGTCGAGTATTCGTCTTCAGTGATGAGCCCTTGGGCCAGCATCGCATGGAACATTTCCATACTCGCCTGATAGAGCTTTTCGCGTTCGAACTGCTCATCATTCATGTCCGCCACCGCCTTTGAACCGATCTTGGATATAACAGGCGTGGGAGCAGTACTTGCGGTGACGGTTTCCATCGGCTGTGAAAGTCTTTCCACAGCAGGCACAGGTGAATGTGTAGAACGCCTTTTTATTGACGTCGCCGGGGTGACTGTTCCACCATTTGAGGCGGCAGGCATCCGAGCAGAACTTCATTTCCTTTCGTCCGGGGTGTTGCATGAGTGGCTTTCCGCAGCATTGGCAGTAAGCTGCACCCGGAGTATTTCCATCATTTGGATCGGCGAGCCTGCCGGTGAGATAGTTTCGTCTGCAATAAGCCGAGACCTGGCTTTTGGTAAGCCCCAGCGCTCGAGCTATCGATGCATATCCATATCCTTCTTTGCGAAGGCGGCATATTTGTTCTTTTTGTTCTGTGTTCATGACAACACCTCCCGTCACTTTCCACTGGAGAAAGGGCGGGAGTTTGAGCGGAAATAAAAAAGCCCGTGAGCATTCCGGTTAGGGAACACCCACGGGCATACAGAATGAGATATTTACTTCACGCGGATCCTCCAGCCTATCTGGATGAGATTCACGTTTTTGATGAGCGAGCTGTTGAGCTTCTGGATGGCGGAGACGCTCGTCCCGTATCGGCTGGCAATGCCGGAAAGGGTGTCGCCGCGTTTTACCACGTAATAAACCGCCGATGGCTTAGAAGTCGTTCCAAGCTTCTCGTTGACCTTGTCCTGCACGGTGTTGTAGTCGTATCCGGCGGCGGTGAGACGGCTTTTTCTGTCTGCACCGTTTCCCCATTTCCCAGCAATCACCTCAGAGGCAAGCTCGTCGACGGATTTCCTTGCAGGCGCTGCCGGAGTGCTTCCGGACGCTGTGCTTTTCGCGTATCCGTTGAATCCTCCGTTTTTAATAACCGTAGGAAAGTCGATGTAACACCAGTCCATGTCGACTCTGCCGTTGATGCCGGGAACGGATCCGTTCGAGGAGCACTGCCAGACGCCATAAGCACCGGAGTAAGAACATTTCGAAGCCCACTGCGCTACCCAGACGGTGAAACGCTTCCTGACCGACTCGGATACCACGGAGTTCAGGCTCGAAAGCGAAGTATAGAACCCGGCAAAGTAGCCGAGTCTTTCCATCTCCGTGCAGAACGCCGTGATGAGATTCGAGCAGAACGCCTGCCCACGGGAAAGCTGACTTTTTTCCTCAATGTCGAAATAAACAGGGTAATCGAGCTGCTTTTCGGAGAGAACGCTCGAGAATGCCCGGGCCTCCTGTTTCGCCCCATCGGCAGATGAGGCGTAGCTGTACCAATAGGCACCCACATGAAGCCCTGCGGCCTTTGCTTTCCTGTAGTTTGATTCGAACCATTTGTCCTTGTTGCCTGCGCCGTATCCTGCTCGTATGATGACGAAACTGATACCTGACGCTTTTACTTTGTTCATGTCGATGTCTCCCTGCCAGACAGACACGTCGATTCCTTTATAAGCCATAGGTCATTCCTCCTTGTCGCTTCTGTCGTGAAGCTGTTCCAGTACGTTTTTCAGTTTTTCCGGTAT
>CAZWUD010000291.1:0-1777 GCA_964637055.1 uncultured Candidatus Cloacimonadota bacterium | reverse complement strand
TTACAAGAAAGGAACTCGCCGGATCGACCGCGCTTGATCACCATCTCCCCTTTCCCGCAAACTTCACATTTGATGCCGGTTTCATGGATCATGGCCTGTTTTTCTTTCTTCACATCCACTTTTGAGATCAGCCCATTCATATCATTGTAATACTCTTCCAATAGCTTGTGCCATAGCACCTTGCCATATTCCACTTCATCCAGTTTATCTTCCATGCTGGCGGTAAATTTTACATTGAATAGCTCATCAAACTTATCCACCAGGAAGCCATTGACGTCTGTGCCCAGGGCAGTGGGGCTGAAGCTCTTCTTTTCCAATACCACATACTTGCGATTACGGATGGTACTGAGGATGGCGGCATAGGTCGAAGGGCGGCCGATGCCTTTGGCTTCCAGCTCTTTGATCAATGATGCTTCGGTGTAGCGTGAAGCCGGGCTGGTGAAATGCTGGCTCTTGCGCAGGGCATCATGCTCCAGCTCGTCAGCATCGCCATAGTCCTTGTGGATCTTTTCACCCAGAGGGATATTCACATGAGGATAGCATTTGAGAAAGCCTTCAGAGCTGATCTGATTTCCACTGGCAGCAAACACTGCCTCCCCCACTTCGATCTTGGCAGTAGTCGCCAACACCTTCACGGCTTGCATCTGAGTGGCCACAAAACGCTGCCAGATCAGGGTATAAAGCTTCAATTGATCCCTCGAAAGGCTGGCGCTGAGGCTTTCGGGTGTGCGAAAAGCGTCTGTAGGGCGGATCGCTTCATGAGCGTCTTGAGCGCTCTTTTTGCTCTTGTAAACGCGGGTCGTTGGGTTCAGCATATCCTCACCAAAGCGCTCTGCAATTAGCTTTTTACAATTCTGGATGGCTTCGGATGAAACGCGGGTGCTATCTGTACGCATATAGGTGATGAGACCCGTGCTTTCTCCGCCGATGTCCACACCTTCATATAGCTGCTGAGCAATGCGCATGGTGCGCTGTGCCTGGAAAGAAATGAACTTGGAAGCCTCTTGCTGCAGGGTGCTGGTGATGAAAGCCGGCGGTGGATCGACCTTTCTGCTCTTGCGCTTGATCTCTGCAAGCTGGGCGGGGAGCTTCTGGATTTCGGAGCTGATCTCAAGTGCTTCTTTTTCGCTTTTGATCTCGTGTTTTTTGCCTTTGTAGCGATCCAGCGAGGCTTTGAACTTTGGCAATTGCCCTTTCCAAAAATCCGTCTCTATTCTCCAATACTCTTTGGGTACAAAGGCTTTGATCTCTTCTTCACGCTCGCAGATCAGCCTGAGCGCCACGGATTGCACGCGCCCGGCGGAGAGATCTTTTGCGATCACTTTCCAAAGCAGCGGTGAGATGCTGTATCCCACGATGCGGTCCAGGATCCTGCGGGCTTGCTGAGCATCGACCTTGTCCATATCCAGCTTGCCGGGATTCTCGATCGCCGCATTGATCGCATTTGATGTAATCTCATTAAAAACTATGCGGTATAGAGGCTTATCCTTGATTTCTTTTTCCAGGACCTTGCTCAGGTGCCAGGCAATCGCCTCTCCCTCGCGGTCGTGGTCACTGGCCAGATACACTGCGTCGGCGGATTTTGCCGCTTCCCTCAGCTCACTGATGATCTTGCTCTTCTTTTTGTCGGTCACATAGCTTGGTTCAAAATCCTTTGCCACATCCACTCCCAGATCATGAGCCGGGAGATCCCGAATATGCCCCATCGAGGCTTTTACTACAAACCGGTTTTTCAAAAACTTGCTGATAGTGTGTGCTTTTGCCGGTGATTCTACTA
>CAZWUD010000290.1:0-1782 GCA_964637055.1 uncultured Candidatus Cloacimonadota bacterium | reverse complement strand
CCCTTATATTGAGTGTATCCGGGAATTGACATTTTTTTGGCCAGCTTGGTGAGCTGGGCTTGACTGAGTTCAAACAGATCGTCTTCTATGAGCATTATCTATCTCCTTTTTTCTTATAACCTATGATGAGTAATCTGGAAGCACTGGCAAAACCAATCTCGGTGATGCGCTTGATCAGATCTTCTCCTTCAGCGATCAGATCTTCTCTCTGATCCAGTTGTTTCAGTCTGCCGATAGTAGCACGGCAGCTTTTGATCATTCCCACGCAGACTTTGTGATCTTTGGGATCATCAACCTGAGGGTAGTAGTCAATGATCTTGGATCTCTGCAGATGCAGTTTACGAGGGATTTTCTTCAATTCAGCTTTTGTAAAGGTCTTGCCATGGTGCACGCCATACAGGCTGTCCACCTTTGCCACCCAGTGGTGCATAAAAACGTGGGTGAGCTGCGCTGGGCTTTGCTCGCCATCCGCATACATTTCGGTGAGGATAAAAATCCCGCCCGGCTTCAGCACTCTCATCATCTCAGAGTATACTTTGTCCAGATTTTGAAAATGATGCAGCGAGTTTGAAGTGCAGACCGTATCAAAATGTCCATCTTCAAAAGACAAATCTTCCAAATCCATCCGGTAAATCTCTACATCATTTTCAGGAAAGACCTTTTGGGCATAATCTACGCTCTTTTCTGAGATGTCGATACCAATGATCTTGGTATAGCTTTTGAGATTTTGCTTGAGAGTATTGATAAAGTCGCCCCTGCCGGTAGCAGCGTCCAATACAACGCCACCATCGATCCGATTCAAGTTTTGGAATACTTCTTTCACGGCTCTAACCTCGCTTGTGATATTTTGTTTTGGATTCGGCAATCTGCCCAAACCGTTACATACAGCTGTTTTGATTGTTTTCAATTTATGATGCGACTATTTTGCATGCTTTGATTTTCGTCAAGAAAAATTGTTCAAAAGCTCCATTACCGACTGCCAAATTCAGCTCATCGGCATCTCTCGCAGCTCAAACAGTCCAGCCTTTGAGCCTGCTTTGTGTTCCGATGCTGCTGCTGATAGAGGAGGATCATGCGACAAAGGTGGCTTGATGACTGCTTATGAAGATAGGGGCGCAAGGCTCAATAATGACGACTATCTGCCTTACGCTCATTTCGATTAGCACAAAAAAACCAGGAATTGGTGAAAAACTATTTGTCATTCTTTTAAAAACCACTTAGCATTTCCTTAAGCTCATGTTGACTGGATTGCTTTAAGGACGCACGCATCTATAATCTTCTTTAGAACTCAAGAGTTATCGGGCTTTGTTTTTTTGCTTTTGAGAGTAAGTGATCATAAGTGGATATCATCATATACAGTTAGGTCAGTATAATGGAGTACATTTCTAAAAATTCCTTGACTCAATGCGATTATCTCCGAGAGTGTGAAAAGCAAGTAAATCAAAAGGGAGAGAATATGAAAAAACACTTTATCCTGTATCTCTTAATGAGCCTGGTAGTGGTCTCCGCCTTTGCCCAGAGAAAGGCTCTGGTGATCGGAAATAGTAGCTATGGCAAGCATGAACTATCCACCGGTCTCAACGATGCCACTTTGGCTGCGGATGCCTTCAGGGCTATCGATTATGAAGTCAGTTTTCATAAAGATCTGGATCATGCTGCTTTTAGGGAAGCAATCCAGGATTTTAAAGCAAGTATCAGCACAAATGATGTGGCGGTGTTTTACTATGCCGGATACACAGTCCAGGACAGCGGGCGGAATTATTTCCTGCCTCAGGTAGAGCC
>CAZWUD010000289.1:0-1811 GCA_964637055.1 uncultured Candidatus Cloacimonadota bacterium | reverse complement strand
GGATTTCCCGGGGGCCCAGGACAGTGCGGACGCATTTTCTGGTGTATTTAGGTTGGCAGGCGGTGATTTTCACCGTTTCAAATGTTGCTAAACTTTTAATCCAAGACATTCATCCTTGCACAAAGGGAATAGTAATAGCCTTTTTTTGCCAGTAAATCCCTGTGTCTGCCCTCTTCCACAAGCTTGCCATCCTTCATCACATAGGTATAATCTGCATTGGCGACAGTGGAGAGCCTGTGTGCGATAATCAGGGTCGTTCTGCCGACACTGAGTTCATCCATCGCCTCTTGGATATAGAGCTCAGATTCTGTATCCAGGGAGGAGGTAGCTTCGTCAAAGATCAGAATCTTCGGGTTTTTTAAGAAGACCCGGGCGATCGAGATTCTCTGCTTTTGCCCACCGGAAAGCCTGACTCCTCTTTCTCCGACCATAGTCTCAAATTCATCAGGCAGGCTCAGCACAAACTCCAGAATGTTGGCCTTTCGTGCTGCCTCAATTACCTCATCATCATTAGCATCAGGCTTACCATAGAGAATGTTGTCTTTGATAGTGGTATCAAAAAGGAAAACATTCTGCTGCACGATTCCGATATTCTCCCTCAAAAACTGCTGTTTAAGATCACGGACATTATGTCCATCTATCAAAACCCTACCCTTTACTGGCTCATAAAATCTTGGCAGCAGAGAGACTATCGTGGATTTACCAGCTCCGGATTCACCCACTAAAGCTACTGTGGTTCCCGCTTTGATATCGATATTGATATTCTCCAGGACCATCTCAGAACTACCATTATACCTGAAATAGAGATTTTCTAAGGTAATATCACCCTTGACCGTTTTCACTTTCACCGGATTGGGGAGATCTTTGATGTCGGGCTCGATGTCCATGATTTCTACAAATCTCTCAAAGGATGCTGTTCCCTGCTGGAATTGTTCTACAAAGTTTATCAATCTATTGATCGGGTTCAGAATAAAATTGATATAGAGAATGAATGCAAGCAGATCGGCAATATGCAATCTATCTCGTAAAATCAACCAGGTAGCCCCACCCAGAACAAGTCCATAATAGAGGTCTGTCAAAAAGCCCATTCCGCTAAAAAAGACCGCCATCAAGGTGTACATCTCCTCTTTAGCCTTTTTGAACATGACATTCACATCGCCAAATTTGGCAATTTCCACTTCTTCATTGGCGTAGGACTTTACTTCTCTGATTCCTTGAACGGAATTTTCAACCGAGCTGTTCATGTCAGCAATTTTGCGTCTGACCTGTCTGAATCCTGACTTCATTTTGCCGCCCAGCACCACGCCCCAAACCACCATAAAAGGCAGAGGGATCAGCGCTATCCAGGCCAGGGTAGCATTGAATCTGAACATCATTATAAAAGAACCAATAATGGTGAACAGGGAAATGATCAAATCCTCCGGTGCGTGGTGAGCAATCTCAGCAATCACATTCAAGTCATTGGTAATGCGGGACATGATATGTCCTGTTTTGGTGTTGTCATAATAGGTGAAGGAGAGTTTTTGTAGATGCCTGAACAAGGTGGAGCGCATATCTGCTTCCATCCTTGCACCCAAAATGTGCCCCCACTTCATCCTGATATAGTTGAAAATCGCCCTCAGCGTCCAAATGACAAGTAAGACCGCAAAGAAAATCACGATCATCCGGATATCTCTATCAGGTATAGTTTCTCCTACCAATTTTCTGGTTATGGCCGGGAATACTATACTGAGGAGCGATGAGATAATCGCTACCCCAATATCTATGTAAAACAGTAAGCTGTGCGGTTTGTAAAAGGAAATAAATCTTCT
>CAZWUD010000288.1:0-1811 GCA_964637055.1 uncultured Candidatus Cloacimonadota bacterium | reverse complement strand
CCATGGCCGAGGCGGATGGCTGCCCCCTGAGGAGCGTAAGAGCGGGGATGCGGCGGACCCATAAACTTTGGGACTCTGTGCGCTTTGGCAAAGACCAACCCCTCCCCCCAGGCCGGGCGAAAGTCCCCCAATACAAGCAGTTCATGCAAGCGTGCCTGGATATTCAAGTGGCTCTCATCGGCGATCCTCTGCCCGCCCGCAAGCCGGAAATCCCCCATCTCCAGACGCATCAGAGAATAGCTGTAAGGTTGATCCCGAAAGTAGAGATTGCTGCGCAGCGCTCCGGCAAAATCGGATAAAGATTCATAGGCCTCCGCGGTCTGGGCATCAGCCCGATCCTCATAGATCAGGTCTCCGATTGTCGTGAGCCCTTCCGCCGTCTCCTGAGCAGTCAGAGAGCAGATCAGCAGAGCCAGGATGAACAGGGAAAGTGCTCTTACCAATACAATTCCAGCGAAACTGAATGGCTTGAGCACAGCTCAGGATGGCTGCGCACTGAGTATGTTAGCGACCAAGGATCCACATTCAGCGAGATGCCGGCACCAAAGCGGCTGAGCTCACTCTGCCAGGAGCCCATCAGGCTGAGATATTGGTTCACCGGCGCTTTGACCCCGATGCGCAGAGAATTCTCCTGCCCGGGCATCACAAAACATCCCCCAGCCAGACTGATTTTGGGCGTCAGATCCGCACTCAGGCTGAGGCTATAGCACTCATCCACCTGATCCTTGTTTAGCAGTTTCAGCTCCACTCCATAATCCTCATAAGAGCCGGCCACAGCGAGGTCAAAGCTCCATTTGTAATGCCCGTCCTCATTCCCCACCGCGTCATAGATGAGCTGCCCGCCAGCCCCGATCTGCAGATGCTGAGAGTGGTAGCCCAGGCTCAGATAGGGATTGTGCCAGGTGTAATCTTGATGCCACAGATAGCTATTGCCCACGGCCAGACAAAGAGGCCCCTTGCGCACGGCGTTGTGCAGCCCGAAGATGCTGATGGCGCTCATATTGAAAGGACGATGATAGAAGGTGCTGAATCCGGCCTGACCTTGCACGGGCGAGATCGCATGATCCGCCACAGAATCAGACAGAATGTTGAGCCCGGACAGCGCATTTGCTGAGGCAGAGTATTCCCGGGCATGGACAAGCGAAGCCGCTGAACAAAGAAACAGCAGGATCGGCAGTCTCTTCATGATGGGATTATCTCAGGCTTTCTTCACTCTCGGGATCAAAGAAGTGCGCTTTGGCCATATCGACCGTGACGGGAAGTTCTTTGCCCACCTGGGGCAATTCTTTGGGGTCAAATCTGGCGATAAAGCTGTATTGCTTGGTCTTGAGCACCACATGGAATTCACTGCCCAGGGGCTCCACCAGGTCACAGATGGGGACAAATCCCTGCGGACTATCCGCCATGCTGTCATGGCGCGCATCATATATATCTTCAGGGCGGATGCCCATGATGATGCCTTTGTCTTCATAAGCCTTGAGACGCTCTTCTTGTTCCTGGGTGAGCTTGAGCTGATAATCACCGCTGTCAAAGTGCAGAGCTCCGTCATTTTTGACCAGTTTGCCTGTAGCCATATTGATGGCTGGGCTGCCGATAAAGCCGGCCACAAAGACATTGGCAGGATTGTTGTATATATCAAGGGGGCTGTCCACCTGATGGATCTCGCCATCTTTCATCACCACGATGCGATCCGCCATAGTCATGGCTTCCACCTGATCGTGAGTCACGTAGATCATGGTGTTTTCCAGGGTCTGATGCAGTTTGACGATCTCAGCACGCATGGCTACGCGCAATTTGGCGTCCAGGTTTGA
>CAZWUD010000287.1:0-1835 GCA_964637055.1 uncultured Candidatus Cloacimonadota bacterium | reverse complement strand
GCGGTGCGGCTACGCCGGTACCTTCGGTGCTGGGCAAAGCGGCCCGTACAGGTCGGTCCAGCGACCGCCCGTACCAGGATATTACACTTTGGCAAAGAAAGAGACAATATTTGATCGATTTCCTATGCTTGGTCCTGTCAGGCAGTTACAGGATTTGGTTTTTGGATTTTTCTTCATGAGGGCGGGGTCGTCAGAGTATATTATAGAGGGGTGTTTGCCAAAGAGAGAGAAATTGGAGAAAGTCTTCCATTTGCCGAAGTCCAAAGAGTGAGGAAAGCTTGGGATATTTCTTGCCAAAGCCGGAAATGTGGCTTATCATGAAAATAAGGCTTTACAAAAAAGGCCAGTTTTAAATACTGGTTCAAAATACATCTGGAGGATGGAATGTCACTTACACCTGAGGCCAAACAGGCTATCATGGCAGAGTTTAAACTCCATGAATCAGACACCGGCTCCCCGGAAGTGCAGGTTGCTCTTCTCACCAAGAGGATCAATTCCATTACGGAACACCTCAAAGAGCATCCTAAAGATTTTAGCACTCGCCGTGGGCTGTTGAAACTGATCGGGCAACGCAGACGCCTCCTTGATTATCTGAAGCGTAAAGAAATCGAGCGCTATCGTCAGTTGATCAGGGCCCTGGGCATCAGAAAATGATAGACTCGCTATGATAACACTTAGTGAGCGGATCTTTCATTTTATAGCAAGGATCCGCTCGCTTGTTTTAGAACTTGATATTCACGAGGAGCTAAAGCTTTAGACTCCTCACTAAATCACTAACCAATCAACTACTACGGGAGTTTGAGCAATAAGCTAAGACGCTTGCTGGACGAGGCTTTTTAGCCTATTGCTTCTTCTCCCGCAGTTCAACATGAATCTATAAGGAGATTTAATGCATAACTTCAACATTATCAGCCGCGAAATCGACTTTTGCGGACGCAAACTCTACGTCGAGACAGGCCGCATGGCCAAGCAAGCCAACGGCAGCGTGTATATCCGCTATGGAGATACAGCAGTATTGGTGACAGCAACGATGGGCAAAGACCCTGCTGAAAACCAGAACTTCTTCCCCCTGACCGTGGACTACATCGAGAAGATGTACGCCTCCGGCAAGATTCCCGGTGGCTTCTTCAAGCGTGAAGCCAAACCCACAACGCAAGCAACCCTTTCCGCACGTGTGATTGATCGTTCCATCCGTCCTCTTTTCCCGGATGGCTTTCGCAATCCTGTGCATGTGGTTCTCACCGTTTTGGCCTATGATGGCGTCACAGACCCTGAAGTTTTGGGCATCTTTGGTGCGTCCTTGGCCCTTTCCATCTCTGATATTCCCTTCCATGGCCCAATTGCAGGCGTGACAGTGGGTTATATCGACGATCAATTTGTAGTCAATCCCACCATCGAAGACCTCAACGAACGTTCCAGGCTCAATCTGGCGGTGGGCGGATCTGCAACCAGTGTGGTGATGATCGAATCCGCTGCGGATCAGCTCAGCGAAGAAGTGATGCTGGATGCGGTTTACACCGGTCATGAAGAGATCAAAAAGCTCTGCGCCCTGCAGGACGACATGGTGCGTGAAGTGGGCAAGGAAAAGGTGGAAGTTACTTTGGTGGGCATTCCGGAAGATATTTTGGCCAAAGTTGAGGCAGATTATGGTGCAGACATCGCCAAGAGTGCCGTGATTATCGGCAAACAGGAGCGTCAGGATGCCTTTGATGCCACGGAGGAGGCGATGATGGAGAAATATCTTCAGCAGGACGGCGAGGAGCTCTTTGAGGAGAATGAACCCTGGTATAAGGAAGCCTACGAAGAGATAATCCGCAGATACGTAAGAGATTCCA
>CAZWUD010000286.1:0-1841 GCA_964637055.1 uncultured Candidatus Cloacimonadota bacterium | reverse complement strand
TGATGATCGTGCTGTCCTGCAACGATTTTAACAAAGTCAGCCAGATCGAGCATACCGTCCTGATGAATATCCCTTTCTTGAATCCGGAAGAGAGTAAATCATACATAAATAAACTTTTGCCGGTGCCTGCTCCAAACAATTTGTGCGAGGCTCTATACTTGAGATCTTCAGGCAACCCTCAGTTCATCAGAGAGATACTGATTGATCTGGTACAGAGAAAGATCATAAACTTGAAAAATAAGAGTGTTTTTCCCAAAGATCTGGATGACTATCAACTGCCACCTCGCCTGTTGCATTCGATATATGCCAGGATGAGTCACCTGACTTCACAGAGTTATGCACTCTTACAAAAGCTAAGCATAGTCCGCGTCCCTCTGACTCGGGAGTTAATCATATATATCCTCAAATTAAAGGATATAGAGCTGTATAACCTATTGAATGACGCTACCTACAACGAGATTTTGACCAAAGAAGGCAAGTATTACTCATTCAGCTTTATCGAAGCCAGATCTCGTATGTTTGAAGAGAGTGATCAAAAAGTGCACAAATTGATCTCAGAGCGATTGCTGAAGTATTTTGAAGATAGAGAAGTGTTGGATAAGACTACATGTCTGGGCTTGATCGCCAATGCCAAGCTGGCTGATGATTATCCCGCAATCAGGAAGTACTATCTGTGCCTATCAAACCTGCTGAGTGAAGATTATGAGCAAGACCAGGCATATGAGGCAATGTTGAGTGTGTTGAAGCTTGATTTTAATCCCAAGACCAAGGTCGGCTACAAAGACATCATTCAAGACCTAAATATATTTCAGGAAAAGACTGAACTCACCGGGTTTTATGAACGAGCTGGCTTTTTACTGGAAAATTCACATCTGATCCCGGAGCTATTTGAAAAACACTTTACTATCGGCACTATCCTGCTCTTGCATGAAGATCTGGGGGCAGCTCTGGAAAGCTTTAAGACTGCGGACAATCTGGTGATGACGGGCAAGCAGCAGCTTTTGATCTGGATGTCATATATCCAGGTATACCTCAAGACGGATTTGAAGAAAGCACGACACTATCTGGATCTGGCTTTGGCAGAGGAATTGCCGCTTGATTTATTGATAGCCTTCACAGACCGTCTGGCGGTCTATTACACAAAAAATGATGAGCCGGACAGGGCTATTAAGCTGCTGGAAGACTTTTTGGAGACACTACCGCCCGAACATGATAGCCGGGTGATGATCCGTCTTGCCGCTCTGCACAACGATCTGGGAGTATTTTATAGCGATCAGAAAAATATCGAGGAAGCACAAGAACATCTGACGCAGGCGCTGACTATCTGGAAAAGGTATAATATCCGTCGCTTCTTTGGACTGATTTACAACAACTTGTCAGATCTCTTTTTGAAACAAGGAATCACGGTTCAATCCAGCCACTATTCCAAGCTCGCTTTTGAATATGCCAATGAGCTGAATCTTACAACCATGAAAGCGCTGGCTCTGCTCAATCAGGGTGAGGCCAAGATCAAGATGGGGGAATTTCATGAGGCTGAGGTTTTACTGAATTCCTGTAAAGAGGTGATGCTTTCCATCGGCAGTGATCACTGGATGGATTCTGTGAAGCGAAATCTGGCTTTGACAAAGAGCAAGATCAAGGGTTTTGGCAACTATTATGAGTACATCAAAGAGCATGAACCAGAACTCCTGAAGGATAAGCTTACCTCCATCAATCCTTTGGTGAAGACTTATTTTTACTATCTGCATGAGATGCGGAGTCCTAACAAATTACGAAAATTGCTCAGCAGCAATGTGCACATCAATTTTAAGCTGCTGCGGGAAGAAGAATTTCACCACAAT
>CAZWUD010000285.1:0-1846 GCA_964637055.1 uncultured Candidatus Cloacimonadota bacterium | reverse complement strand
GCTTGCGTGATGTCGCTTGGGCTTGGAGTTAGGGTCTTCATCGATTCTCCTTTATTATTTTCATACAGTAAGCCATGTTTTTGCCTGCTTAATTAGTGTCAAGAGAAAAGTTTATCAGGATTTCTGATTCTTTAGACGAGGCTTGTCCCCAGTTCTTACGACTCCGCCTTTTGCAAAACAGATTATCTATGGACTTATTCCGGGCTAATATAGAGAGTGGGATCGCTGCTCTTTGAATTGAAAATCATTTTGCTGCGGGCAGTTTTTTCGATAAGCTCCAGCTCTTGCGGGCTCACATTGCGGAAATTTTTGTAAGTGGCCGGATAGCCAGTGACCACCACTTTGATGATATTGGAATTGTGAGATCTTTCCGGGCTGATGTGAATTTCATAGGTCGCTTCGATCAAGATATCGGCAGAGCTCTTTCTTAACGCTTCGGCCGTGGCATAGTTCTTCAAGCCTTCTATTTCCTTATCGGTATCGGTGGCGCTCCATGAAATTTTGCATTCATACTCTTCAGTGATTTTTTGTTCCTGCACTTCCAAATCCGCTATCATGGGACTGTGAAAGATGGTGGTTTCATACACGTCATTTGTATTGGGACTTGCTGTGTGCATGGTGCTTACGGAACATGCGGATAAAATGGCAACCAAGGCTATGGCCAGGACGATTCTGATGCTACGCATTTTCTTTTTTCTCCTTAGGTTTTAGACTGATGTTTGCTTTCGATTACGCTCAGGAAGATAATCCTATATCTTCATCACAAACTATTTATATGATATGCCGAAACATCGATAATCTCTTGAGCCTCAGGATTAGCATAAAGGAAAAGCTGTCAAGTCCCATTTCTTACGGTTCTTTTTTAGCTTGACTTTGTTTCTACAATCTGAGCCCAAAGGAATTGTCGAAAGATCAGCCTGACTTCAAGTCACGATCCTGCTCTACCGGGGCGAGAATCATGGCTTAATCCCGGCTTATCTGCTACTGGGATGATCAGGGGAGGCTTGATCACGGCGGCGAAGAGCGAATCAGATGGGACAACAATCTTTGTGTCTTTAGTTTGCCCCTGCATGAATATTGCTTATTATGTATATATATATTAGAGACAGTTAGTGACATTAAACATTAAAAAAAGGAGATATCATGAAAAAGTTAGCTCTCATTTTCCTTCTGGCAGTGCTGAGCATCAGCCTTGCCTTTGGTCAAACCGTCTACGGTCTGCGTGGTGGTTTGAATATCTCAAATTTCAACGGTGACCCCGATCCCAAAGTGGATGCTAAGATAGGCTTCCACGGTGGACTGATGGCGCAAGCTCGTATGCAACCGCCGCTAATCTTGCAATCCGAGTTAATCTATACCCAAAGAGGTGCTCAAGATGAATACATTATTCCACTTTTGGAAGAAAAAGCCGAAATCAAAATGACCCTACACTATCTTGAGCTGCCTTTTTTTGTCAAACTTGACCTGGGTGAAGGGAATCTGAAATTCCAACCTTATTTGGGTCCGGAATTGCGCTATTTGATCAAAGGTAATAGCACGGTGAAGGTTGGAAGTAGCGAAGCTACGAATGAGATTGAAGGTTTGAAGGATTTTGACTTTGGTCTGGGCTTTGGGGTAGACGTAGTCTTTAATACCAATATACTGATTGGCGCACGTTACAGCCTAGGTCTTACAAATATAGACGATAATGGCGGTGACCTAAAAAACAAATCCATCATGGTAAATATGGGTGTCCTCTACTAAGTATCTGAACAAAAATACGTTTAAGATTGGCCTGCCTGAGGGTGGGCTTTTTTTTTGTACAGAGAAACGGCTGGGACGAAGCAAACACTTGACAGTTCCCGGC
>CAZWUD010000284.1:0-1849 GCA_964637055.1 uncultured Candidatus Cloacimonadota bacterium | reverse complement strand
GTGCGGCCAAAGAGGCCATGATTGGTCTCTTTATCGGCACGGGGATGAATATCCTCCTGGATCCGCTCTTTATCTTCGGTTTTGGCATGGGTGTGACCGGAGCGGCTGTGGCCACCGTTTTGGGCAATGGTTGCGGAATGCTGTATTACCTCGTGTTTTACATCCGCAAAAAGAGTCTGGTTCCGCTTTCTTTCAAGCACATTCGGCCTCAGTGGAGCTGCTACAGAGAGATTCTGAAGATCGGAGTGCCGGCATCACTTTCGCAGGTGATGATGAGCGTGGGGAATACCATCAGTTTTCGGCTGGCATCTGTCTATTCTGACCACCATGTGGCGTCTTTGGGCGTGGCATCCAGAGTCTTTACCATACCTATCTTTATCTTTATCGGCATCTCGATCGGGATTCAGGCTCTGGTGGGCTATACTTATGGGGCACAGAACTATAGACGCATGAAAGAGACCATCCGCACTTCGGTGCTGATCTCACTGAGCTTCAGCATCGTGTTGACCTTGCTCTTTGCCCTTTTCCCCGAGGAGCTGATCAGGATGTTCATCAAAGATCCCGATATCGTTCAGATCGGTACCTTGATCCTGGAAGCCTATGTCTATGCCATTCCGATCGCAGCAGTAAGCATGATCATGATGACCAGCCTGCAGGCCATGGGAAAGGCTTTCCCAGCTCTGATCGTATCTCTTTCCCGGCAAGGGATTATGTATATCCCCTCAATCTTGATTTTGAATAAAATCTTTAGATTTGAAGGTCTGGTCTTTGCCATGCCGCTGGCGGATCTCTTGACCGCCATCCTCAGTACGACGATGGTGATAGTGATCGTGAGAAGACTCCGCCAACCCCCAAAACCATCTCAAGAACAGATCGAAATGGTGCTTGGCGCAGAAGCATTGGAGACTTGAGGCAGAAAAAGCCGGTTGATGAGGAAGGCCCAAGAGAGATCGTTTAACAAAATTACTGGACACCCAGAGCCGCACACAGAAACTTGATCACGATTGAAATTGATATTTTGAAAATAATGGAGATATAGCATGAATCAAGAAGAAAGCCGTACCCGTCGCGAGAAACTGCAATCTGCCATGCAGGAACGTGATGCAGTAATCATCTTTGCCGCCTTGGAAAGGAAACTGGAGAAATTCAGGCAAGATAACCATTTTTTGTATCTCACCGGATTGGAGTGTGAAAACGCCATCTACTTCACCTACAATGGTGCGACCGCGGTCGAGATCCTCTTTATCCCCCGTGGGATACCGGAACGCGAGGTCTGGGAAGGCAAAAAAATGACCAAAGAAGAGGCTATGGAAAAGAGCGGCATCAAACGCGTGCTCTATCTGGATGAATTTGAAGACACAATCTCTGGCTATTGCTCAATGATAGAGCGGATTTATGCCAATGTGGGAGCGCAAAATCTATCCGCTCCTCTGTCCTACGCCATGCACCGCCTTCTGCCTGTGCGCGAACGCTATCCTCAGGTGGCTATCCTTTCCATCACCCAGATCATCACTCCTCTGCGCAAAATCAAGAGTGATTGGGAGATTCAGCAACTCCAGCGCGCTATCGACATCACCGGAAAAGGCATCCTGGACATCTGGGAAAAGTCAAGCCCGGGTATGATGGAGTATGAGCTGGAAGCGCTGCTCTTTTACCGAATGCAGAGCAGTGGACTCAAGCATTGGGGATTTGCACCCATCATCGCTGCCGGTATAAATGCTGCAACATTGCACTATGAAAAGAACGAATGCCAGATTGCCTCCGGAGACCTGGTGCTGATGGACGTGGGAGCTTCTCACAATAATTATAGTGCCGATATCACGCGCTGCTTTCCGATCAGCGGAACTTT
>CAZWUD010000283.1:0-1850 GCA_964637055.1 uncultured Candidatus Cloacimonadota bacterium | reverse complement strand
ATGTTGTCTTTGTGTCTCATGACACGGCACGCAGGCAGCCAATCGCCTGCAGATAATGAACAAAATAAAGGAGAAACCATGAAGACCATTTATGACAACCGACTTTACGCCGATCTGGAAAAAAACCCAGATTGGAAAACTCTGTTTGACGCGGATTTCTACCCCAAGAACCCAAACATCCCGATCCTTGCCGGTGGTCTCGACCACATTAGCAAGACAAAGAAGTACTTCACCTTTCATGACATCGGGTGCAATGGGCGGGACAACTCGTTCCGTATTGGCCGGAAGGAGGATGAATGAAATACGTAAAAGTGTTAGACAAAAATTTATGCCCACCAATTCAAGGTGGGGAGCCATACGAAATCGGTGTTTGGCAGCATTGCGAAAACTTCGATACCTGCGATAATGAGTGTGCTCCAGGTTTCTACGTGATTCCCGTGAGCGAACTCATACATTATCATAGGCCTTGGCTGGGCACGAAAGTATTGCCCGCAGAGATAAAAGGTAGCAGCAAGATATTCTCTGCTGATAAACAGCGATATGAATATATGAAGCTTGGAAATCCATTATCTGATGAGCAAATAAAAGCAATGTGCAAAGAGATTGAGCCTGAACTTGGGTATAAGTTATCAGAAGCATTATACCCAGTAAACCCATTGTTGTTGCCAAAAGCAACCGTAACTGATGAAGACCTTGAGTTACTAAAACAGTGGAACAGCGTTTGGGACAGCGTTTGTGATAGCGTTTGGGACAGCGTTGGGTACAGGGTTTGGGACAGCGTTAAGAACAGCGTTGGGTGCAGGGTTTGGGACAGCGTTAAGAACAGCGTTGGGTGCAGGGTTTGGGACAGCGTTAAGAACAGCGTTCGGAACAGCGTTCGGAACAGCGTTCAGAACAGCGTTTGGAACAGCGTTTGGAACAGCGTTTGGGCATACATTGGCAGCCTGTTCCCAAACATTGGTAAATGGGAATACAAAAACCACGAGCACAGTCAATATCCCTTCCAATCAGCAGTTAATCTCTGGTATCGTGGTCTTGTTCCGTCATTTGATGGCAAGATTTGGAGATTACATAGCGGAGAAAAAGCCGAAATAGTGTGGACAGAGCCTGAGATTGGCTGGCTGAAGGCACAGGAGGAAGAGAAATGACTAAGCAAGAATACACAGCAGAGGAAAATGCTGCATCCATAAGCGAAGCAGCCAGCATTATCAACAGAGCAATGCACGGTTCTTACATAACTCTCATGGATGTAACGAAAGCAGAAATGGAGTATATCCACCGTGCTTTCAATGTAATGAATGACCGCATTGCCAACCTCGAAGCAGAGAACGCCAATCTCAGAGCTGACAACCGCTCCCTCGTAGAGCAGATGAATCAGATGGCGATGAACATGGATCATAAATCTGGGAACAGCCCAAAGGAATTACAAATCATGAGTAACAATCTGAGAGAAATGGTCATCGCACAACTAAAAGCACTTGGTGCTGATGGATTGGTATGCCCTTGCGAGGATTGTGGCTGCGGAATTGAGGAACTTGGGCTATGCGAATGCCCTAATCTCAATGATTGCGTAGCTGCGAAATGGAGAGCCTGCTTTGAGTGTGAGCACAACGGAGATTGTGCAATGCAATCAGAATACGAGATAACCACTGGATGTTTTTTCCCGATACTCAAAGGGGCAAAATCATGAGCAAGAAATTGAAACACAAAATAGCAAACATAAGCCTACTGATAACGACACTTGCAGAGACTCCACTGGCGATAGCATATGTGTTCCGGATTAACATTCCACACATGAACATCGCTGCTGGCGTAGGCATTGTGTTTTTCCTGATCTTTCTATGGAGCGG
>CAZWUD010000282.1:0-1869 GCA_964637055.1 uncultured Candidatus Cloacimonadota bacterium | reverse complement strand
GGGATGTGGACATCACCGATGTGATCATGACTCACCTGCATTTTGACCATGCCGGAGGGATCGTGACTGCTTTTACCGATGCGGATCGTCTCAGCTTTCCCAAAGCCCGCTATTGGATCCAAAAGTCTGAATGGGAAATGGCCAAAAACCCTGACAGCACAAATCAAGCTGCCTATGCTTTTGAGCATCAATTGTCCCTTTTGCAAGATAGGGGCAAGATCGAACTGATCGAGGGTGAGTGCGAAATCGCCCCGGGTGTGAGCTGTGTCCAAACCGGTGGGCACACGGTCGGCAGCCAGTTTGTGCAGGTAGAGGCAGATGACGCCTTCTACATCTATGCCGGAGACATTATTGCCACCAAATTTCACACTTCACTGGCGGTAACCTCTGCTTATGACGTCTGTAGATCAGATACGGTGCTGGGTAAAAAGCTGATTTACCAGCGCTTGAAAGAAAAGCAGGGAATCCTGCTCTTAAATCATGATATCCATTTCTGGGATATCCCTATATCGGAATTGAAAGTTTAAGCTAAAAAAGGCGTTGCATGAGCAGCGCCTTTTTCAATTCTATCTGAAAGCCATGAAAATCAATGACAGGTTTCATTCGTAACGGCAAACATATGCGGTCTGCTCTTCCACTTTCAGGGCAAATTTACGGTTCGCAGCTACCACAAATGTCTCACCGGCCTTATAGGTTTTCCAGTCCTTCCCGTCAGGAAGCTTGACCGTGAGGGCGCCGCTGACCACAGTCATGTGTTCGATAGTATTGGTGCCAAATTCGTATTCCCCCTTGTCCATCACACCGATGGTGGATTTTCCCTGAGAGTTATTTAAAGCGATGGATTTGACCTTGCCATCAAAGTATTCATTGGTTTGAAGCATCATGTTCTCCTGTTCATATTATTGTTAAATCCCAAAACTTGTTGAAGATTCCAACTCATTGTCTCTGTTGTTTTTTTGAGGACATCCGACATCCCTCGTTACTCACATTCTATCTAAGGCTTCAGCCTTCCTTAAAACACTATCTGCTTTAAACACCACAGGATTGGAAGGACTTCGCCCGTTTTCTGATACGGATAAAACCACTTCAGTCACAGTCTTGAATCAAAGCCAGATTTCTTTTGGGTTTGTCCCACGATCATCGTATGCTCACAGGAGGATAGTGGGACAATATCCACTTAAGATTAGCTTTGCTAAAAAGGCTGAGCACGGGTGATCCATCACTTTATGGCCATGTTTTGACTAAGCGGTTTGCGGCGTCAGCTCTCTTTGATAGCCTCCAGCAATTGATCCAGGATCTCGCGGGGATTGTCCACCGAGATCATGCGCTGATCGCCATTGTCAAAGGTGATCACGAGCTCCCCCAGGGTCATCTGCAGTTCACGGATCTTGGAGACCACGATGTAGCGCTTGCCGAGCTCCTGATCTTTGTATTCAAAGACTGATTGCATGATTACTCCTCATTATTTCTGTACTGGATTTGCCGGCTGAACCCTTTCGGATACTGTGCCAAAACCTTAATAACGCTTGAGATTGCAGCTCTGGCTGTGGTTTTCACCGGGGCGCATATACTCCGTATAATCCGGATCAAATTCGATCAGCGTATAGTCAGGATCGTCATAACCTCTGAAATACTCGTCGACAAAGTAGCAGCGCTCAATAGCTTCAGCCTTGAGCGCTGTATCATTTACGATCGTGGCCGGTCCGCTGAGCCGGATATAGCCTGTATGTCCGTCTTCAGAAATCGGAATGCAGACCTCCACAAGCTTATTGCCACGTATCTGGCCGACCTTGGAATCGCCGCTGAATGTGACAAAGAAGTAACGGACATCGATCATGAAGAGCACCACCAGACGCACACTGGCCTGCT
>CAZWUD010000281.1:0-1897 GCA_964637055.1 uncultured Candidatus Cloacimonadota bacterium | reverse complement strand
TGTCCAGAAAGTTCAGCGCATTCATCAGCCCCACCATCCAGAGCAACATCAAGGGCAAGGTGATGAAAACACTGCCAAACATCCTGTCCAGCTCCGGGAGGCTAAAGTTTGTCAGGATAAAGGTCAAGCTCACCAAAATCTGCCCAAACAATTTAACTATGGGCTGCATGCCGCGGCGGTCGTCAATGGTGCCGATGAGAACGATGAGGATGGTGCCCGCCAGATAACCCAGCATGGGCGGATCAAAATATCTGCCGGGAGAGATGGCTACATCATAGACGCAGAGCAACACGAAGCCCAGAGCCACACTCAGCCCGCCCATCAAAGGCACGGTTTTGAGGTGCATCTTTCTTGCTTCGGGTTTATCCACGAAATGTATCTTATTGGCCAGCCGAATCATAAACGGCGTGAGGCCATATACAAATAGCCAAGACATTACGAATACGCTAAGGTATTCATAGATGCGAAAATCCATCCAATTCTCCCTGTATCAATTCATGATTACCCAAGCTCAAGCACAGATGGATTTTGTCAATGCTTTTTCCCCGCAACTTGATTTCTGCTGTATTGTCTAAGGCAAAAATGCCGCTGATGTGGGTATAAAAACCCACTAAGTCACGCTTGAAGCCCGGATTTCTCTCACCCTTTTTCAGGATAATGGATTATCTTATCTATAAAAAAGTGAGGAAGAGATGTCTGCAATTGTATTTTTCAAAACGGCAAATCTGACTGGAATCAGAGAATTTTATGAAGGCAAGCTCGGCCTTGCCCTTTTCAAAGACCAGGGTAAGTGCCTGATCTATGATCTCGATAATATGAAACTAGGCTTTTGCGAGGGCGACAGGGCGGAAACAGAGGGCACCATCACCTTTGTGCACCCCACGCGGGAAGAAGTGGATGAGGTTTACAAAAAGCACTCGGATATTGCCATCGGCCCACCGGAGGTCAGCGAGTTTTTTAAGATATACCATTTTTGGGCACGTGATCCCGAAGGGCGCTCACTGGAATTTCAATACTTTTTGCGCGATGATGAGCTTTCGGATGAGTCCCCGATCCGCATCCTGAATCCCGATCCGGCCAAACCCAAACTCCTGCTCACCCGCCTGATCCCGGATAATGCGGTACAGAAATTGAAGAATAGCTTTGAAGTGCATGCAAACATTGCAGATCGTAACCTGAAAAGGGCAGAAATCCTGGCTGCGGTTGCTGACAAAGATGCCCTGCTCTGCCTCTTGGGAGATACCGTGGATGGTGAATTGATCAATGCAGGGGCCAGGCTGAAGGTGATCTCAAACTATGCGGTGGGTTACAATAATATCGATCTTGAAGCTGCCAAAGCCCGGGGCATCGCCGTCTGCAATACTCCCGGTGTGCTCACCCAGAGCACGGCTGATCTGGCCTGGGCTCTCATCATGTCGGCCTCCCGCCGGATCACCGAAAGCGAACGCTTTGTCCGCGGGGGCAGATTTCAGGGCTGGGAACCGCTCTTGCTTTTGGGACAGGATCTCTACAGGCGCAAGCTGGGCATCCTGGGCCTGGGCAGAATCGGAGAAGCAGTGGCGCGGCGGGGTTTGGGCTTTGATATGGAGATCCTTTATCATAGCCGCAGCGATAAAAAGCTGGATTTCCCCGCCAAAAGGGTGGATTTACAGACGCTTCTGAAGGAATCCGACATCCTCAGTCTGCATGTTCCGCTCACCGATGAGACACGTTATCTGCTCGGGGCCAAAGAACTGGAGCTGATGAAGCCCAGCGCAGTTTTGATCAACACTGCCAGAGGAGCTGTCGTAGATGAAATGGCCCTGATCAAAGCTCTAAAAGAGAAGCGGATCTTTGCTGCGGGTTTTGACGTCTATGAGCAGGAACCCAAGCTGCCACCGGAACTCCTGGCTTTGGA
>CAZWUD010000280.1:0-1899 GCA_964637055.1 uncultured Candidatus Cloacimonadota bacterium | reverse complement strand
GTTTTGCCGGTGTATCAGAGACAGCGTTGGGCGCGCAGGAGGTTTCGGCCTCCTGTGCCCAACTCCTCAGAGAAGGCACAAACCCTCTGTGGATATCATCCGCTTGTCCCAGCGTGGTGCATCTGATCGAGCAATACTATCCGCAGCTTGTGCCCCGCATCACACCCGTGATGTCTCCTGTGCAGGCTCATACCAGGATGCTGAAGCAGGCCTTCTCCGAAGATATCGGCGTGGTCTTTATCGGTCCCTGCGTAGCCAAAAAGACTGAAGCAGATGATAGCGCTCATGTGGATAGTTTTGATGTGGCGCTCACCTTTGCCGATCTCAGACGCTGGTTCAATATCAAGAATATAGATTGGAGCGCTCTGGACTTGAACCAAAGTTTCGACCTGGGCGCAGCCGAAGAAGGCGGCTTGTACCCTATTGATGGCGGCATGATCGACGGCATCAAGTATTACAATCCCCCAGAAAACACACTGTTCATGAGCTTTTCCGGGGTTTTGGAGGTCATTGAAGCACTTGACGAACTGGATGTAGATAGCTTTGATTGCCCCGTTTTGATCGAGGCCCTTGCTTGCATGGGCGGCTGTGTGAATGGTCCCGGAGTGAGCAGCCGCGGTGCCACGGTGCATAAACGTTATGATATTAGGAGGCTTACGCCTGCCGCACCGGCCTCACGTGATCCGCTTGAACTGGTCATTGATTCCGAGTTTCACGATCGGGAGATCAAGCAAAATAAACATAGCAAGGCTGAAATCGCTGAAGCTCTTTTGAAGATTGGCAAAAAGAGAAAAGAGGAAGAGCTAAATTGTGGAGGCTGTGGCTATGATACCTGCGAGGAATTTGCCTGCGCTCTGATCGAGGAAAAGGCTGAGCCTGCCATGTGCGTATCTTATCTTCGCAAGCTAGCCCAAAATAAAGCGTCAGCCCTGATCAAAGCTATGCCTTCTGGAGTGGTGATCGTGGATGAAAACCTGAAGATTGTCGAATCCAACCAGCGCTTTATTGAGATAATCGGTGGTGATGCCAGCATCATATCCGAAGCCGATCCAGATCTTGAAGGGGCATATCTGGAGCGCATCATTGACTTTCATGATCTCTTTGCCAAGGCCCTCAAGGAAGGAACCACAGCCAAGGTTCAAGACATCCGGCGAAAGGGCAAGATCATTCGGCTCACGCTATTTTCCATTCAAAAGCACCATGTCCTGGGCGGCATTCTGCAAGATATCACCGAACCTATGATTCAACGTGAGCAGATCATCGATAAGGCCAGCGAAGTGATGCGCAAGAGTCTTTCCACTGTGCAGCAGATAGCATTCCTTTTGGGTGAAAACGCGGCTGATAGCGAAGTCCTGCTTTCCTCGATAATCAAGAGTTTCGGAAAGAATGAATAGCCACATGAAGGATTATTTTCTGGAAGCTGACCACTATCAGATCTGCAAACAAGGATACACAGCCTGTGGCGATAGCTTTTACAGCATAAAGAATGACGACGGTATCATCTGCGTATTGGCTGACGGCCTGGGTAGCGGGATCAAGGCTAGTGTCCTGGCCACTTTGACCACCACCATGGCGGCAGGCTTCATCTCTTCCAAGATGGATATCAAACGTGCCGCAGAGATCATTCTGGAGACCCTGCCCGTATGCTCATATCGCAATATCGGTTACAGCACATTCACCATTATCGATGCCAAACACGATGGTCACGTGAGGATTATTGAGCATGACAATCCCCCTTATGCATTCATTCGGGATCAGAAGATACTGAAAGTAGAAAAGCAGGAAATCCCCATCAAGACCTTTCGAAAAAGCAATCTTTACTATTCCGATATCAATCTCATTCCCGAAGACAGGATCGTGTATTATTCGGACGGAGTAAGTCAGTGTGGTATGGGGCTG
>CAZWUD010000279.1:0-1900 GCA_964637055.1 uncultured Candidatus Cloacimonadota bacterium | reverse complement strand
CCCTTTTTATCGATGGTGAGATTCAAGACCATGGCCGATAGAGCTCCGCTCATTGCTGCACAAAGGGCTGCTGCAGAACCTCCGCCGGGTGCAGGTGCATCGGTGGAAAGCAGGTCGCAAAATTCATCCACCCGCATGGTGCTGAGGCGGTCTTCCCTGGCTATGGCATATTCGATCACCTTCTTATCCAGATCAAAAGGTCCCAGCTCTGCCAGCCCCATGGATTGGATGGCCGTATTCATGATCATCTCTTCGGGGAGACCGGTAGATTCATTCATCTTTTCCAGATAGTATTTGCCGGATTCCAGGATGGCGGCTTTGGGGAGCAGTCCCACCAGCTCACTGCCGGTGACCTGCAAGCCTTTCTCGGCTGCCATTTCGCGCACTTTATCCAGCACCAGATGAGGTGGGGTTACTTTATAGTTTGTGAGATTGATGCTGATCTGAGCGCGGTTGTAACCATCGATATACCAGCCCACAGCTTTGCAATTTTTAAAGAGTCCCGGAGTTCTGACCCTTTTGCCATTGGCATCTCTGATGATTTTGCCGTTTTCATCTCGTGCCAGGCGACCGCTTTCGCGGATTGAGAGTGCGATATCATGAGCTTTCTTTTTGTCTCGGGTATTCAGGTTGATATTGTATGCGATCAAAAATTCACGGGCGGAGATAGCCGTGGCGCCGCTTTTGGCATTAAAAGTGTGAGGCCCAAAATCTGGCTTCCAGGACGGGTCTTTGGCTTTGTCTGCCAAAGCCTCATATTCGCCGGAACGCACGTTTGCCAGATTTTCCCATTCGGGCTTGCTGGCAGCGTGTTCATAGAGATAGACGGGGATTCCCAGTTCGTCGCCGACTCTTTTGCCCAGTTTTTTGGCATATTCCACACATTCATCCATCGTCATGTCCGAGATGGGGATGAAGGGGCAGACGTCGGTGGCGCCCATGCGGGGATGCTCACCTGTGTGCTTGCGCATGTCTATCAGCTCAGCAGCTTTTTTGATGCCTTGGAAAGCTGCTTCTACCACAGCTTCCGGCTCTCCTGCCAGAGTGTACACAGTACGGTTTGTGTCGGCTCCGGGGTCCATATCTAAAAGAGAAACGTTTTTCACGGATTTCATAGCATTGGCGATTGCTTCCAGGACGGCCATATCGCGGCCTTCGCTGAAGTTTGGAACGCATTCCATCAATTTCATGGTTTTACCTCGTTTTGTTTATGTATTTTTACTTTTACAATCTTCTTGTCTGTAGCTTGGAGCACCTGAATCCGGTATGGCTCAATGGTGATAAACTGTCCCTGATGCGGGATCTTTTCCAGATGGTCGAGAATCAGCCCTGCGATGGTCTCATAGTCACCCTCAGGCAGCTCTATACCGTGATCATCAGCCAGGTGATCAATCTCTACATCCGCCATGGCGATCCAGGTGTTTGGGCTGATCTGCTCCACATCCCAATCTTCCTGGTCATCATATTCATCCTCGATCTCGCCCACAATCTCTTCCAGGATGTCTTCCATGGTGACTATTCCGGCTGTGCCGCCATAAGAATCCACAATGATGGCCATCGATTTGCGCTGTAATTGCATCTCTTTGAGCAAAACGTCCGCATCCATATTTTCCGGTGCAAAAAAGGGCTCGTGCAGGATGTCGCCGGCTACTACGTCGAGATCGTTTTCGTGCTTGAATATGTCATAAAGAATCAGTACGCCGATGATCTCATCTATGCTGTTGCGATAGACGGGATAGCGGGTGCAGCCTTCTTCTCTGGCAATTTCGAGGATTTCATCCAGGCTGGCATTTTCGTCAATGGCTACAATGTCGGTCCTGGGGACCATCACGTTTCGCGCCTCCAGATCTTTGAGATCCAGAGCATCCTCGATCATCTCGATGCTCGGCGCCATTGTCTT
>CAZWUD010000278.1:0-1906 GCA_964637055.1 uncultured Candidatus Cloacimonadota bacterium | reverse complement strand
GTGCCGGGGTTGAGGTATTGTATAGTTTATAATGTAAAATGTATAATGATAGTAATTTAGAGGCTATTGTTTATTTGTTCTTTGAAGCGTATAGTGTGAAAATAGTGAGTGGAGTGCAGTCAAAATTCATTGTAGCAGACAAAGCTATTGACGGAATTTGCCCCGTTTTGCATAATGGCATTGGTGAAATGGCTCTAAAAGGCTTGGCGAGTCAGCAATTTGCCGCTGCTTTTCAGCCATTGCACCAAAAAGTCATAATAAGGAATGAAACAGTGAAGATACTGAAAGCACTTCAAGACCCGTCCTCCCAGCTTTGTGTGATGCTTGAAAGCCTCTATGACGGGGTTTACATCGTGGACCCAGACCGGATCATTCTCTATTGGAATAAAGCCGCTGAGGACATCACCGGTTACAGCGCGGCTGAGGTTTTGGGCAAAAGCTGCAAGGATGACATTCTGAACCATATCGATGAAAAGGGCATCTTGCTTTGTAGCGGTGATTGTCCACTTTTGAAAGCCATGCGCAGTCGGGGGAAAACCAGCGCCAAGGTATATCCCAAACACAAGTGCGGCCGAAGATTTCCGGTAGAAACCCACGTATCTACCCTCATCGAAGAAGATGGCAGCCTGGTTGGAGCGATTGAAGTCTTTCGCGATATCACGCTTCAGGAAGAGCATCGCATTTTGCAGGAAAAATTTAACAATATGCTCCGCAAATACGTCTCCGATGCCACCTATAGCAATATCGAGGACAGCCTGAGTTCGGACTATTCTGCCGGCCAGCCCCGTCTGGTGGATATGAGCGTCCTGTATCTGGATGTAGTAAATTTTACAGGCTATTCGGAATCAAGTCCCCCCGCCAAAGTGGTCAAGATGCTAAATGACCTCTTTGGCCTCTGCGAAGTGGTGATCCGGGAAAACTTTGGCGATATCGACAAATTCATCGGCGATGCCATCATGGCCGTCTTTCACGATGCCGGAGATGCCGTGAGAGCCGGAATCAAGCTCCTGGATACGGCATTGCCGGAGATGAACAAGATCCGTCGCGAGCATGATGAGCCGGAGGTCCAGGTGAGGATCGGGATCAATAGCGGTCCGCTTTTGCAAGGCGACGTCGGCACCGGCGAACGTAGAGATCTGACCGTGATCGGCGATACCGTAAACGTTGCTGCCAGAGTGGAAAAAGCTGCCGTCCCGGGACGCCTGATGATCTCCGAAGCCTGCCTTTCCAGACTCCCTGCTGATTTGGCTGACAGCTTCCGATATCATCACTCCGAATTGCTCAAAGGCAAAACCGAGGAGATCAAACTGTTTATTTTTGAGGGATGATGGATCGGATGCAGCTCAAGGCCATCCCAAATCCGAAGCGGAAATATCCAGCCGGGCTGATCCTTGTCCGTAAAGGCGTATCGGCGCTTTCCGGCTGGGGATTCTGGTCTTGCTGCGTTGATATCACTGGCTGAAGAACTCTTTGACTTAGGCTCGGTTTTTGCATAAGATTAGGTAACGGAGAAAATGTTCTTTACAGAAATGATCAAAGTGTTTTGATGGGACTGAGCCTGATAAATTGAATTGTTGAGATAAAATATAGATTACAAGGCCCTGCTGTATGCAGAGCCAGGGACTAAAGAATTAACGACAACAAAGGCTTATCAGGAGTAGCAACCGTGAAGATTAATCTGCTGTCAATTTTACATTTAGCCTTTCAATATGAGGCACCGTCTGCCCAAAATCCACGGGTAATGGTGATTATCAATGATGTCTACCCGATAGACAGCACCGTCGGCATTCTTTTTTTAAGTAGAGCAAAGATGCTATTTAACAAGATAGAGTCCCTTCTTACTGACCCAATCCTGACCAAAGGATTTAACCAAAAATTAGCAAATCAATAAGGAGTTGACATGAGA
>CAZWUD010000277.1:0-1906 GCA_964637055.1 uncultured Candidatus Cloacimonadota bacterium | reverse complement strand
TCGAAGCCGACGGAACCCTGGAAAGCTATACCAAGCTGGAAGCTTTGAAGATGAAACGCATGCATGACAAGATCGAATTTTCCCTGGGCGGCATCCGCGAAATGGACGCCCTGCCCAGCGCCATCTTTGTGGTGGATACCATGTATGAAGGCATCGCCATCCATGAAGCACGCATCCTGGGAATCCCGATCGTGGCTATGGTGGATACAAATTGCGATCCCGATAAAGTGGACTATGTCATCCCCTCAAATGACGACGCTACCCGCGCCATCACCCTGATCACCGGCATCATGGCAAACGCCGTGCTCGAAGGTCGTGGTCTGGCAAGTGAGGGCAAAGACGACGCCGAGGCCCCTGAAGCTGCCGAAACCTCTGAGGAGAAACCCGAAGAGACTCCGGTGGTAGAAGAGCCCAAAGCCTCTGAGGAGAAACCCGAAGAGAGCCCGGAAGCAGAAAAGCCGGAAGCCTCTGAAGAAAAACCCGAAGAGAGCCCGGAAGCAGAAAAGCCCAAGGCCAAAGAAACTGAAGAAAAAGTCCCGGAAATGGCCGCGACTGAACAATAAGAATCTTAATCCACGCGTGCCGGCAAATCCGGCACGCACTATCTTAGCTTTTAGCAAATAAGGAGTTTACAATGGCAGAAATTACCGCAACCATGGTAAAAGAACTGCGTCAAAGGACCGGCGTCGGCATGATGGAATGCCGCAAAGCCCTGGTCAAAGCCGATGGCAACATTGACGAAGCCATCAAGTATCTGCGCGAACGTGGAATATCCAAAGCCGAAGCCAGAGGCACGCGTGCCACCAAAGAAGGCGTCATCTTCTCATATATCCATTTCAATGGCAAAATCGGCGTCCTGCTTGAGCTGAATTGCGAATCCGACTTTGTGGCCCGCACCGACGAATTTAAGGCTCTGGCCGAAGAAATCGCCCTGCAGATCGCAGCCACCAATCCCCTGGCTCTCACCGCGGAAGCAATCCCGGCAGAAATCATCGAACGCGAAAAAGAAATCGCCAAAAATAAAGCCATCATCGACGGTAAGAAACCCGAAATCGTGGAGAAAATCGTTGAAGGCAATATCCGTAAGTATTGTAGCGAACACGCTCTGATGGAGCAAGGACTGATCGCAGACGAAAAGAAAACCGTCAAAGATCTGCTCACGGAAGCCATCGCCAAGACCGGAGAGAATATCCAGGTCGCGCGCTACGTTCGTTACGCTTTGGGCGAATAAGCCCACAAATCAGGATGAATAGCAGTTTCAAACCCGAAAAGATCAATCGCCTGATGCTCAAGCTTTCAGGTGAGGTCCTGGCCGGGCCCTCCGGATTCGGCTTTGATGACGCCGTCTGTGACCAGCTCACGGACGAGCTTATCGATCTGAAAAATCAAGGCTACTCTATCGCAGTCGTGCTGGGCGGAGGCAATATCTTCCGTGGCGGCACCTGGAAAAATCAGGCTCTCTCCCGCGTGACTCTGGACAATATCGGCATGCTTGCCACCATCCAGAATGCGCTCTATATCAGTGAGATCCTGCTCTCAAAAGGCTGCCCCGCTGAAGTCTTTTCCAGCTTTTTCCTGGATAAAGTAGCTCGGCATTACAGCGCTCCCAAAGTGCAAAAAGCCCTCTCAGAAGGCAAAATATGCTTTTTGGCAGGTGGCACCGGAAATCCCTATTTCACCACGGATACCGCCGCCGTCCTGCGCGCTATCGAGCTCAAGCTGGATATCGTGCTAAAAGCTACCAAAGTCGATGGACTATACACCGCAGATCCCGTCAAAGATCCCAAGGCCACCTTCATCCGCGAGGCGGATTATCAGACCTGCCTTGAGCAGCAACTGAGGGTGATGGATCTGAGCGCCTTTTCTCTGGCAGCAGATAACAAGATGCCTATCAAGATCTTCAATA
>CAZWUD010000276.1:0-1909 GCA_964637055.1 uncultured Candidatus Cloacimonadota bacterium | reverse complement strand
CCGATCCCGATTTGGATGAAACCTTGAAACCATGAAACCTTGAAACCTTGAAACCTTGAAACCAGAAACCAAAGAGAGTTGAAGGTTCAACTGCTCTTTTTAGGATTACCAGTCATGAAGGTAACACGATGAGCCGAAGCGACCATTTTTTCTTACTCGATGTCCTCGCACCTCCCCTTGTTTGCAGGTGTGGCACGGGCATCTTGCCCGTGATTCATGGGCGGGACGCCCGTGCCACGAAGGGGTTTGCAAGAGCCTTGTCCGTTTTGGTGTTCTCGGCCGTGACTTTCGCGGCGGGAGAGGCCGCTGCCGCCAAGAAATACATCTTCTCGGGCTGGGATCTCGGTGATGCTACACCCGCGGAGATCCTTAAATACGCGAACGAGTTTGACAAGACGGCATGCGACGGCGTCGCGATTTCGCTTGCGGGGGCGTTCCCCGGGGCTGACTCGTTCCGTCGCCGACATATCGCTGAGGAGCCACGATGGACGGATGCCGAACTCGATGCGTTCGTCCCGACGTTTATGGAGATCACCAAGCACCCGTCGCTCTCCCACTCCTTCGTTTCGGTTTCAGCCCATCCGCGCAAGGCGCGTTTCGCGTGGAATGACGACGCAGCATGGGGGCTCTTTCGCGACAACCTCGCGGCCATTGCGCGCTTCGCGAAGAAGACGCGCCTTGAGGGTATCCTCACGGACTTTGAGGATTACTGGAGGAAAAAACAGTTCGAACTCCAGCCTGAGGATGGCGACTACCGTGCTACGGCGTTGCTGGCGCGTCAGCGCGGACGTGAACTCTTCGGTGCGGTGTTCGCCGCTTTTCCAGAGGCGGTGATCCTCTCGTATCAGTTGCTCACGACCGACACCGCTTACGCCCGCAGTGACGATCCTGCGGGGCTTATGCTCGACAAGCAAGATCTCTGGCCGGCGTTCGCGAACGGCATCCTTGATGCGATGCCGCCGACGGCGAAACTGGTGGACGGCAACGAGAGCTTCGGCTACATGGCCAAAGCGTCGAATCAGGATTTCTACCGGAGCGTCCGCGACCAGCTTGTCGCGGTACTACCGCTCGTCGCGCAGGAGAACCGTGCGAAGTACCGTGCGCAGGTCTCCGTGTCGTTTGGGCTCTACATGGACTCCTATTCGGTCGGCACCAACTCCGCCTATTACTTCGGCCCCGTTCGCGGCAAGCGTATCCACCACTTCGAGGACAACCTTCGCCAAGCGACGGAGTGTGCCGACGAGTACGTTTGGTTCTGGGGCGAGAAGGGCTTCTGGATCGACTGGCCTGCAGACCTCAAGGAGCAGAGCGGCAACACGTGGCGCTCAAGCGGCAACGGCACTTGGCGCGGCAAATACTACGAAGGCGGATGGGGGCTCATCAAGCCTTGGTCGAAGACGCTCGACGGCGACTTCGACCTCATGGCGCGCGGCGTCAAGGAGCCGATTCGCTGTGTTCGCGAGCAACTCGCTCTCCAAAAAGCTGAAGGACGATTCGAGAACCTCGTGAAGGCACTGCCCAAACCGGACGGCGCGGGACACGTCCATCAGCGCATCACCAACCTTGAGACGGACGGCTGGTACGGGGTGCGCGTCCTTGGTCGCGGCAAGATCGTGCGCGGCAATGTCTACTTCCAGTGGCATGGCCGTTGGCGCTGGAACCTCGGCAACTTCCGCCTCCAGTTTGCCCAAGCTGACATAGAGGGTTGGCGTGAGGGCCACGCGCTCGTGCGCATCCCCGACGGCGCGACCGACATCTTTCTCATTCTCGACGGCAAGCGTGAGGACAAGACATCGACAACCGAGTTCAAGGAACTCGAGATTTTCCGCATCCGGTAAAGGGATAGTGAATAACGCTCTTTTAGGTTAAACCAGGCTGCGCCACATTGTGTCCGCGCACTTTGATGTGC
>CAZWUD010000275.1:0-1915 GCA_964637055.1 uncultured Candidatus Cloacimonadota bacterium | reverse complement strand
CAGGCCAAAGATCCCACCCTGCAAGAGCTTGCCAATCTGGCAGAGCTGATCTCCCAAAAACATAAAGAAATCTAAAGATTCTGCATACATAAAAGCGGAGCTCTGATCCTCGGAGTTCCGCTTTACTTTGCCTGTTTTACGAAAAACGATCTCTGATAATTAGTCTGTTGTTACAAACTATGTAGATGATTGTGAACAGAGAAGCCCCGAAACATGGGGGATCTAAGTGTCTGCCACATTGGTTTATAGCCCTTGTGAAAGATCTCACGACGTGCTGGAGTCGATAAATATCCTCAAAAACAGCAAAAAATTACCTTGCATAAAATGCAGTATTGAAACACAATGTCCACAGATGTGAGATTGACTAAATTAGGAGTTGATATGAAACACACTTTATCTGATGGCACTGTAGTAGATTTGGCGCAGGTGAGAAGTGTTTCTTCTTTGCGTGATCTTGGCGAGGATCCGGGCAGCATTATGCTCAGCCGGATAGGATTCACGATTAGGTGCATCAAAGGAGAGGATATCAAGATCATTCGATACTATCACTATACAGACTGGGCTAAAGTAAAAAAGGAACTGGAGCAGGACAGGCAGGGATTGATCAAAGCCTGGAACGATTTTAAAGACCGCTAATTTGCTTTGAAAAAGAATGGGGTGGAAGCGTAATGCTCCCACCCTGTTTTTATATCTATGTTTGGGTGCTTAGAATTTGATGTTATCAGAGCTGAGAGGGCTCAGCATGAGGACCTTTTCATCCTGAAAATCTCTCCACATCTCATAGACCTGGACGTACTCGGAATTCAGATCCTGAAGGGCATCCAGCCCCAATACCTGTAAGATAGGTTTGGCGCTGATCTCCAGGCTGATGCCGTCATCGGAACGGCTGGCATCGACGAGCCGCATTTTACCCTTGATCCCGGCCAGTTCCCGCATGTGTTGAGCCGCTGTTTCCAGGCCTCCCAATTCGTCTATCAAACCGTTAGCTTTGGCTTGTTCACCCGTCCATACCCGACCCTGGGCAATCTTGTGCACGTCTTCCACGCTGAGGTTCTTGCGTCCGGCGGCAACCTTGCCCACAAAGTCTTCATATGTGTATTCGATAAACGAGGTCATGATGGCCTTTTCGTCCTCTGTCCAAAGCCGTGAAAGCGAACCCATGTCAGCGCGTTCGCCCTTCTTGACTGTGCTCCAATTCATTTTGATCTTATCAAAAGCTCCGGTGGCTGTAAAGGCCAGGCCGATCACTCCGATAGATCCGGTGAGAGTGCTGGGATTGGCGATGATGCGATCCGCTTTGGCAGCGATGTAATATCCGCCACTGGCGGCGACACCGGCCATGGATACGACCACGGGCATATTGTTTTCGGTCTGTGCCAGTTCAAGCTCACGCAGGATGATATCGCTGGCCTGGGCACTGCCACCACCGCTGTCCACGCGCAGGATGATGCCTTTGTAGCGATTGTCCTTGCGAGCTTTGCGGATCAGCTTTACGGTACTATCATGAGCGATTTTTTGGCCTGATTTGCCCTTGCCCATCACGATATTGCCGCTAGCATAGATCACGGCAATGTGGCTCTCTTTGGGTTGTGACCAGTCGTATGAACGATAGTCGGCCAGTTCGCTATTGCGACGACTAAAGGAAAAATCCTCTTTCAGTTTGGCAGAAAGTTCATCTTCATAGATCAATTCATCCACCAGACCCAGGTCAAAAGCTGACTGAGCTATGAAATACGGCCCTTCGTCGATGATCCGCGGCACCGGTTTCAGGATCTTATCGGCCCGGCCGCTTTCGATCTGGGAAATCATCTGCTGATAGATGCTCTCCAGGATGGATTCATATACTTCCCGTTCGGATGCGGTCATTTCAGATTCACTGAACATATTGCCCGCATTTTTATACTTGTGACTGCGG
>CAZWUD010000274.1:0-1918 GCA_964637055.1 uncultured Candidatus Cloacimonadota bacterium | reverse complement strand
AAGCCAGACTCCTGGCTGCTGAGACAGGGTATCAGCACATCAATATCGGAGACTTGCTCAGGCAGCAGGTCAACCTTGATACAGGGATTGGCAATCAGGTGAGTGCTACTATCGAAAAAGGAAACATGGTGACGGACGAGATAGTCTTTGAGCTCATCCGCAAAGCCATATCCCCAGACTGTCCAGGGATAGTCTTTGACGGATTCCCCCGCCGACTCAGTCAAGCTGAACATCTCACCGATCACTATCGCCTGGCCAGAGTTTTCTATCTGGACCTCAAAAAAGCTGTAGCCATAGAGCGAGTCCGGGGCAGGCTGGTCTGTAATCAATGCGGAGCGAATTATCACATCAAGAACAAAACACCCCAAAAGAATGGAATCTGTGATGTCTGCGGCTCTACCTTGATCACCCGCAATGATGACGAACCTGATGCCATTGCAAAGAGATTGAGGGCCTTTTACAAGGATACCTATGCACTCAAAGCCTATTTTGAAAAAATGGGGCCGGTCATCACCCTCAATGCGGAAAAATCAATCCAGGATGTTCACAAAAAGATGCTTTCATACCTGAATTTGGACCGAACAAATGAGTCAAAAACGTCCTAGTGGATTTTTGAACAAGCTGGAATCTCTGGCCTATCTGCTGGCAGTGTGGAGCTTTGCCGTGATCTTTTTGGAAAGCATCATCGGGGTCTATACAGACTATAAGCTCTTGGAGACCATCACTGCTTTGACGAATCTGCTTCTGCTGAGCATGATGACCCTGGTCAGGGCATTTTCTCCTGAGAAAAAAGAAGGCAAAAGGCTACTGCTGATCGATATCTTCATCCTTATCCTGGGCGGGATTCTGATGCTTTATCATGCCAAGTTTGTGATCTTCTTCCTACTGATCCGCCAGACCTATTTCATCGTGCAATACCTGATATTCAGATCCTTTGAGGGCAAGCTTTATCACATATTGACCAGCAATCCCCCGGTCTCATTGATGCTCAGCTTTGTGTTTGTAATCGTGATCGGCACGGTGCTCTTGATGCTGCCCATTTCATCGAGGATAAATCAGGTGACAGCTTTTACGGATGCGCTTTTTACCGCGACTTCCGCCACCTGCGTGACCGGTTTGATCGTCCATGACACCGGAGGATATTTCAGTCTTTTCGGGCAACTGGTGATTCTGGCTTTGATCCAGATCGGCGGATTGGGGATCATGACGGTATCCACGGCTTTTGCCCTGATCATGGGCAGACGCCTGACGCTCAAGCTGGAAAACGTGATGCACTCCGTGGTGGGGGATAGTCAGAGGCTGGACGTATTTCAGCTCTTGAAAAACATAGTGGTGGTGACCGCCATCATCGAAGGGCTGGGGGCAATCATGCTGTTCCCTGTCTTCTTTCGCACAATGACCTCGGCCCAGGCCATGTATCAGGCAATCTTTCACTCTATTTCCGCTTTTTGTAATGCCGGCTTTTCGCTGTTTTCGGGCTCACTGACAGCCTATGTGGATGATCCTTTGATCAATATCACCATCAGCTCCCTCATCCTATTGGGTGGGCTGGGTTTTGCCGTGATGATAGATCTTTATCGCTTTGTGATGAAAGTGGATCGCAGCCGGAGATTGACTCTGCATACCAAGATAGTGCTTTCTACGTCTGCTGCGCTTTTGCTGATCGGTTTTGTGACTTTATATGTGGCAGAATACAACGGTGTGATGGCAGGCTTTAGCGTGAGCCGGAGGATCCTGAGTTCCTGGTTCCAATCCGTGACTGCGCGTACTGCCGGATTTAATACCATCAACACGGCGGGTCTGAGCCCTGCATCGATCCTGATCATGATTGGGCTGATGTTTGTGGGCGCTTCTCCGGGTTCTACCGGCGGCGGCATCAAAACCACAACCTTTGCCGTGCTGGTGCTTTCGGTGATCT
>CAZWUD010000273.1:0-1925 GCA_964637055.1 uncultured Candidatus Cloacimonadota bacterium | reverse complement strand
GGGATCACTTTGAACTTGACAAAAGCGCCTATTTCAAGGATTTTGTAAGGTCTATATGTAAAAATAAGATAGAGAGCGGCATGGCCGCATGGAGAATACGATGGATTACCCTTTTAATAAGATTGAGACCAAATGGCAGGAAATCTGGCACAAAGGCCGGATAGCAAACGCAGAAGATCTGTCTGACAAACCTAAATACTACGTGCTTTCGATGTTTCCCTATCCCTCGGGGGTTCTCCATATCGGTCACGCCTCAAACTATGCCATCGGCGATGCCATGTCCCGATTGAAGATGATGGAAGGCTATAACGTGATGCAGCCCATGGGCTACGATTCCTTTGGCATGCCCGCAGAAAATTACGCTATCACCCACAATTCACATCCCCGCATCACCACTGAGGAAAACATCGCCAATATGCGCAAGCAATTTGACCAGATGGGCTTTTTCCTGGATTGGGAGCGTGAGCTCAGCACCTGCCGACCGGATTATTACCGTTGGGGTCAATTTATCTTCAAAAAGATGTATGAAGCTGGCCTGGTTTACCGCAAAAAGAGCTTCCAAAACTGGTGTGAAGGATGTAATACCGTGCTGGCCAATGAACAGGTGGAAGATAGCGCTTGCTGGCGTTGCGGCTCGGAAGTGATCCAAAAGGAACTGGAACAGTGGTATTTCCGGATCACGGACTATGCTGAGGAACTCCTGGACTTTTCGGATGTAATCCAGTGGCCCCAGCGGGTCATGACCATGCAAAAGCACTGGATCGGCAAGAGTGATGGCGCTCGCATCGACTTCCGTCTGGAAGATTCTGAGGAGCTGATCCCCGTCTTTACCACCCGTCCGGATACCATCTTTGGCGTGACCTTCATGGCTCTGCCTCCGGAGCACCCGCTGGTGCAAGGCTGGTTGGCAGAAAATCCAGACAATCGGGAGCTGCAAGAGTTTTGCAAAAAAGTGATCAACGAAGATAAAGTGCTGCGCTCCAGCACCGAAACCATCAAGGAAGGCATCTTCAGCGGGCATTGGTGCATCAATCCGCTGAATGGGGACCGCGTGCAGATCTGGATCACAAACTATGTGCTGATGGACTATGGCACCGGGGCGGTGATGGCTGTGCCGGCGCATGATCAGCGTGACTTTGACTTTGCCAGAAAATATGATATCCCCATCAAGATCGTGATCCAAAATCAGGATAAATCCCTGAAAGTGGGAGAGATGCAAGAGGCCTTCATCGAGCCCGGCATCATGTATGCTTCCGGCAAATTTGACGGCATGCCCTCCGAGGATGCCAAAGCCGAGATTAGCTCGTGGATCGTCCAAAACTCCTGGGGAGACCAGGCTGTGACCTATCGGCTGAGGGATTGGGGTATCTCCCGACAACGCTACTGGGGAAATCCCATCCCCATCGTCCATTGTCCGAAATGCGGCATTGTGCCGGTTCCGGATGAGGATCTGCCGGTGCTATTGCCGGATAACGTGCAGATCGGCAAAACCACCTCCAATCCTCTCTTGAGCGTGCCCGAATGGCTCAATGTCAAATGTCCGGTCTGCGGGGGAGATGCCCGACGTGAGACCGATACCATGGATACCTTTGTGGATTCCTCATGGTATTTTGCCCGTTACGCTGATGCAAAGAATGAAAGCTTGCCCTTTGACCCAGAGAAAGCTGAGTATTGGCTGCCGGTGGATCAATATATCGGCGGCATCGAACACGCCTGCATGCATCTGCTTTATGCCCGCTTTTTCTACAAGTTTATGCGGGATCAGGGTTGGGTGAAAGGCAATGAGCCCTTTGCCCGCCTTCTGACTCAGGGTATGGTGCTCAAAGACGGCGCCAAGATGAGCAAATCCAAGGGCAATACCGTGGATCCCCAGTATATCGTGGACCGCTTTGGTTCGGACACCCTGCGGGTCTATCTGCTCTTTG
>CAZWUD010000272.1:0-1937 GCA_964637055.1 uncultured Candidatus Cloacimonadota bacterium | reverse complement strand
AAGCTGAGGATGGATATCCGTAGCTTATTTGTCCATGTCTTCCTTACTGAGGTCAACCTTCCATTCACCATCTATCTTTGTGAGTTTGAGCTCATTGGTCTCTTTGTCCTCGGGGTTGTCGACTTCCCATTGCTCAAAAGAAACGACAGCATTGTCTCCATCTTCAGTGGTTTCCAGGATTTTGTACTTCATTTTTTCCATGCCATCTTTTTGCTCTTCGCTCATTTCTGCGGTGAAAGCTTCGGCCATAGTCAAGATCTGCTGGCCTTCTTCTGTGACATAATCTTTCATTTTGGCAATGTCTTGTTTTTCCATTGCGTCAAAAAAAGATCTGGCGGTTGACTCGATCTTGTTTCCGCATGCGGAAAGTGCCAATAGAGCCAAAACGATGAGAAGAATGTAGTAAAATTTCTTCATGATTTCTCCTTATGTTCTTTTGAAGTTGTGACTAAGCAAATCAAACATTGCTAATTGTCAAGATTTATTTTTTCCGCGTTTGTATTTGGAGCCCGTATCTGAGTAGCGTTTTGACTTTGAAAAATTTGAGGACCTCTTGCGGGAGCTTGACCATCCACCACCCTGGGACTTGCCTTTGTAATTGCCTTTTGAACCCTTGTAGCCTCTGGACTCACGTGGAGGGGAGACGGTCACAGAGATCTGCTTTCCCTTGTAAGGGGACTTGCTGATGGCTTTGATCAAATCCTTTTCGTAGTTTGAATCCAGGTCAATGAAGCTGTGGTCAGCAAAGATTCTGATCTGGCCGATCTCGATTCCTCTGCTGACGCGCAGGCTATTAATATAGCGCATCAGATCCCGTTTATCCAGACCGCTATCGCTGCCAATGGAAAGCTTGAAGGTAGAGAAACTGAAGCTGGATTTGTCCTTGCGGGTCTTGGGGTCATTGCCGGCCACTATAGTGTCCAGATCAGAGAGGTCTTTGTAATAATCCAAAAACCGGTTAAACTCCACAGAAACAAAGCGTTTGATGAGATCTTCGCGGGTCATCCAGCTCAATTTTTTGAAGACGTTTGAAAGGAAGGATTCCATCTCATCTTCGTTGATTTCCACACGCTCAACGGTATCAATAAAGTGGAAAAGCTGTTTTTCGCAGATTTCTCTACCACCGGGGACTTTTTGCCAGACGATTGGGCGTCCCAGCCTCTTCTCTACAGCCCGGAAAGCACTGGCTTCGCCTCTGTGCATGATGGTGATGGAGATGCCTTTTTTCCCGGCTCTGCCGGTACGGCCGGAGCGGTGGATATAGACGTCTGAATCGGTGGGCACCTGGTAATTTATAATATGGGTGAGATCATCCACGTCCAGACCACGGGCAGCTACATCGGTGGCGATGAGCAGGCGCACATACTTGCTGCGAAAGCGGCTCATCACCAGCTCACGCTGTCCTTGAGAGAGATCTCCATGCAGGGCGTCGGCATTGTAGCCATCTTGCTGCAATTTGTCGGCAATTTCCTGAGTTTCCTTACGAGTGCGGCAAAATACGATGCCATATATTTTTGGGCTCATATCCGCAATGCGCTTCAAGGCCTGATATTTATCCCGGGCCTTCACTTTGTAGTAAAAGTGTTCGATGTTTTCTGCACCCTTGCGCTCATCTCCTACGCTAACACGGTAGGGCTCAGTCATGAAGCTTTGGGCCAGATGCTCCACATCGCGGGGCATAGTGGCCGAAAAGAGCAAAGTCTGCCGATCTTGAGGAATGCTCTTCATGATCTCAAAGAGTTCATCTTTGAAGCCCATGTTTAGCATCTCGTCGGCTTCGTCCAATACAAGCTGAGTAACGTGGTTCAGCTTTAGAGCGCCTTGACGTATCATATCCGCCACGCGGCCGGGAGTACCTACCACAATGTGAGCACCGGAGCGTAGAGCATCTTTTTGGCGGTAGATTGGAGCACCGCCATATACGGCGGTTATGCGAA
>CAZWUD010000271.1:0-1944 GCA_964637055.1 uncultured Candidatus Cloacimonadota bacterium | reverse complement strand
TTGTTGTAGCCGTTGCGGCTATTTCCTGTATTATTACCGTCAACACTGTGTTTTTTGTAACCAAGATGCTCTTCTATTTCAGCTTCGAATATTTGCTGTAATGTGTCTTTGAATAGGCCCTTGAGCATCTCATGTACGTCTTCTACACTGCGGCAATCCTTTGCCAGTTCTCTGATGGTCTTGTCTTTAAGGTCTTGCATAAATGGTCATCTCCTTTATTGTAAGCGCATAATAAGAGCGTGTATGGAAACAACCCTGGAATTATGGGACAATTCTCTAAATCAGAGTTTGTAGAGTTTTTCAAGTTAGTCGAAAAACTCCAAAGGAGGTTTTAGAGTTTGGACTCCAGGGAAGTTGTCTACAAATACCGGTTAAGTAAATGGACTGCAATCATCCGTGAGTGCCGCAGCAGCGGGCAAACTGTCGCAGTATGGTGCAGTGAACACAACATCAACCAGAAAACTTACTACTATTGGTTAAAACGTGTCCGTGATGCTGCTTGTGAAGCCCTTCCGGCTTTGAATGCCGACAATAATTCCATCGTCCCGGTAAATATTCCGCATTCAGCTGCCAATACCCATCCTACAGATCAGAAATCATCCACGGCTATGGTTGTGCATCTGGGTTCCGTTACCTTAGAGATCACCAACTCGGCATCTGCGGTACTGATTGAAAATACTCTGAAGGCACTTCAATATGTTCGGTGATATTTCAAAGGCAAAAATGATCTATATTGCTTGTGGGTATACCGATATGCGGAAATCGATCGACGGATTTGCGGCAATAGTCCAGCAAAATTTTCACTTGAACCCTTTTGAAAACAGCCTGTTTCTTTTCTGTGGCCGCCGGCGTGACCGTTTAAAAGCCCTTTATTGGGAAGGCGATGGATTTGTTCTTCTCTATAAGCGTTTGGAAAACGGTCGTTTTCAATGGCCAAAGACACCTGAAGCTGTCCGGGAACTCTCTTTTCAGGAACTACGCTGGCTCCTGGAGGGATTGTCCATTGACCAGCCTAAAGCCGTTAAAAAATTGGATTTCACCCCTTGCATCTAATACCCAAAAAAGCTAGCAAACCCGTATAAACACTAGGTTTTTTGTCGTTTTTATGGTATAATTTAAATATCATAAAACGCAAAGGGACCTTGATTGATGAGCGCTGCAGAGCAGGTCAAAACAATTGAAACACTTGAAAAACGCATTGCTGAACTGGAGCTGGAAAACAAACGGTTACATGACAGTGTTGACTATCTGACGCGCAAATTATTTGGCAGAAGTTCTGAGAAGACATCCGTCCTTGCCTTGGGGCAGATGTCTCTTTTTATTTTTAATGAAGCAGAAACTGAGGCTGATCCAAAGGCGACGGAACCTGAACTGAAAGAAGCACGGCATTACTGGGTAAAGAAATACAAAGGGCAACGCAAGGATTCCCTAAAGAACATCCCGCATGTTAAGCGATTATGTACCATGGAAGAAATGGATCGTTTCTGCGAAAAGTGTAATACTGAACTGGTACCGGTCGGCGAAGAGTTTGTTCGTACAGAAGTCGAGTTTATTCCCGCTGAAGTCAGGGTCATTGATTATTACCGGGAAACCTTTGAGTGCCGTGCTTGTCGCAATAACGGCCAGCCCTACATGGAAAAATCCCCAGTACCCGATCCGGTAATTCAGCATTCATTTGCTTCTCCCTCCAGTGTCGCATGGGTCATGTACCAAAAATTCGTCAACGCTTTGCCTTTGTACCGGCAGGAAAAAGAGTGGAAGGCACTGGGAGTCAGCTTAAGCCGCGCAACGATGGCCAATTGGATCATCGCAGCCTCCCGGGACTGGCTCGTGCCAATCGTAGAGCGAATGCATCAGATACTCCTGAAAGAGAAATACCTGCATTCGGACGAAACTCCGGTACAGGTCCTAAATGAAGAGGGACGCAAGAATACCACGGATTCC
>CAZWUD010000270.1:0-1948 GCA_964637055.1 uncultured Candidatus Cloacimonadota bacterium | reverse complement strand
TATTTTGTATTCCTTCTGATAATGATTGATCGATGTATTCTATTACATCGGGATAAGTAAGCGGGATATCACCCAGTTCCTCACGGATAGCTTTGGTGTCAAAGTGGAAAATCTGTTCCTGGCAATTTTTCTGATAGACCAGAATGATAAAGAAATCCACGTCCTGATGTCCGATGATAGCACCCAAAAGGGAATCCTTGAGATTCCCCAAAGGCATGCGATCAATGTGATCCAGGACAAAATCTACCGTGAGCACTGTGCCGAAACCCGGCTCGCTGGCCATTTTGAATGAGCCTCCCACCAATTCTGCATTTTGCTTAAAAAGTGGAATGCCCAAGCCCACCTTTTTCACACGTTCTTCTTTGGAAGTGTAAAAGGGATCCTGGGCTTTTTGTAGTGTGTGCGAGTCCATTCCCGCCCCGTCGTCTTCGACGATGATGCGGAGGCGGTTTTTATGCTGGTTGTTGATCACGCGCACCTTGATATTCCTGGCTTTCGCTCGCACGGAATTTTCAATAATATCCAAAAGGTGCAAAGATATATCTTGCATGAACTACTCGTAACGAGAGAGTATCTCTTGGACCTTTTCTCTGCTGTCGATTCTGCCGAATGTATCATCTCCGATCACAAAAACAGGGGCCAGAGAGCAAGCACCCAAACAGCGTACAGCGCTGAGCGAGAAGAGTCCATCATCTGTAGTATCACCCATTTCGATACCGATTTCATCAGAGATCATCTGGATCAAACGGGGAGCGCCTTTCACAAAGCAAGCTGTGCCTGTGCAGACGTTGATGGTGTATTTGCCACGTGGGGTCATAGAAAAGAAGTTGTAAAACGTGACCACACCATAGATTTTGCTGGCGGGGATGTTCATCTTCTCAGCGATAAATTCCTGAACTTCAATGGGTAGGTATCCAAAGATATCCTGTGCCAAGCGCAAGATCTCGATCAGTGGATTCCGAAGATCCTTTTTCTCTTCAATTACTTCAGCCAGGCGGTCGTAAAGCCTGAATTGGTCTTGAGCTACGGAAGCCATAACTCCTCCTTGTCTATCTTTCAATTTATTGCAAACTATTATCTATGAATCTACCGTCAGCCTTGCGGGCCGCCAGCAGTAATTCTTGTGCGCTCGGCTCTTGACAACTGATGATGCAAGAACCGTGCCTAAGGTCATCCAGATAGTGGGCATCACTGGCTCTGAGAAATGCTTTGTGCTCCAGATCGGGATGATCTCGTACATATTGTTCAAGATCCAGCCCGGCTGTGATACCCAGGATCTCAAAATCCGGATACGGCGGCAAAAAGCCCAGTTGGGAGAGCACACTGTTCACCGTAGCGTCCACGTGTGCCGGAACGGAGAGTCCGCCAAAAACAGAAACCTGCTCTGCGGCGCTTTCCAGATCCCATGTACTGGAATTTATCAAAGCTCGTGACTCCACTCTTAAAATGTTCTCATTTTCGTCAATGATTACTTGGTCACCAAAATACTCAGGGTCATTATTTATTGGCATCAGCGAATTATATAGCTGAGCGTCAAACTCTTGTGCGCAGTCGGCATCATCAAAGTATGCCAGCAGATGGATCTCTTCCATCGTTTGGATCTCCACGCCCCAAGTGAAGTGTAGACCTGCTTTTCTGGCGATCGCAGCGTATGCCGGACAATTTGCCATGCTATTGTGATCCGTGATGGCAAACCAATCAACACCCAATTTCTGCAACCGCTCCACTATAGCCGAGGGAGACATTTCCAGAGCTCCGCACGGCGAAAGCACGCTATGAATGTGTAAATCTGCGCGATATCTGCGCATCGTTTTGCCTACTCGTCATTGAGCATCTGATAGAGTATGCCGGCCATAGTAAAAGTGTCAAGCTTGCTGCTAATCAGACAGATCCCCTCTTCCAGGCCTTTGTCGCAGACGGCAGGGTCCGGCGTACTGCCTTTGGAAAA
>CAZWUD010000269.1:0-1967 GCA_964637055.1 uncultured Candidatus Cloacimonadota bacterium | reverse complement strand
GAGGTGAATGTCCAGCGGTGAAGTCTGATATATCACTTCCAGCCCCTGTTCTTTCATCAGGTTCAGATAGCTCACCTGGGTGTCTTCGCTGGCAGCATACCAGATCTTGGTGCTTTCATCCGAAGCGGCATTGCGGTTTTTATATTCCTCGATCGTCAGATAGTCTCCGCTGGCGGATTTGAAGATGGCAATGTCTTTCATGGCCTCAAAGAAATCATCTTCCTTGAGCATGCCAAACTTGATGAAGGTATTGATGTCTTCCCAATACTCTTCATACTTTTTGCGGTCTTCTTTGAAGGTAGACTGGAAATGGTCTGCCACTTTTTTGATGATGTATTGAGAGATCTTGCGCACTTGACTGTCATTTTGCAAAAAGCTTCTGGATACATTCAGAGGGATATCCGGGATGTCGATGCCGCCTTTGAGCAGAAGCAAAAATTCCGGGATGAGATCCTCCAGGTTGTCTGCCACAAAGACGTTGTTGCAAAATAGCTTTACTTCGCCTTTGAAGAATTCTGGCTCATTGCGCAATTTTGGGAAATAGAGAATACCCTTGAGATTGAAGGGGAAATCCACATTCAGGTGAATCCAGAATACCGGGTCCTGATAGTCATGAAAAACCTGCTTGTAAAACTCTATGTATTCTTCTTTTTTCACATCCTTGGGTTTACGGTTCCACAGGGCTTCCAATTGGTTGACCTTTTTGCCGTCAAACATGATCGGCACGGGCATGAAATTGCAATAGCGCTCCAGGATCTCCTTGATCTTGCCGTCTTCAGCATAGTCCTTGGAATCTTCATTGAGATGAAGCGTGATGGTAGTTCCCACCTTTTTGCGCTTACCTTCACTCATGATGTACTCTGTGCTGCCGTCACACTCCCAAAAGGCGGCTGTGCTGTCCGGCTCCACCGAGAGGGAGTCTATCGTCACCTTGTCAGCCACCATAAAGGAGGAATAAAAGCCCAGCCCAAAGTGACCAATGATATTTGACTGCACGTCTTTGAATTTGTTTACAAACTCCTCAGCTCCCGAGAAGGCAATTTGATTGATATACTTTTTGATCTCATCAGCCGTCATGCCGATTCCGCTGTCAATCACCTGCAGAGTCTTTTTGGATTTATCCAGCTTGACCTCGATCTTCATTTCTTCGGCTTTAAAATCGGGATCAGCATATTTGCGTTTTTCAATGGCATCCACAGCGTTTGAAATCAATTCTCTGAGGAAGATGTCATGCTGCGAATAGAGCCACTTTTTGATGATGGGGAAGATGTTTTCAGTATGTATACTGAGAGCCCCTTTTTCTTTTTTCTTAGTAGCCATGCTCATAAACTCCTTATCTAATCTTGATAGCTGGAGATAAAATAGCGAGGGCGGCTAAACTGTCAAGTGATATTTAGCACTCTCGTGCCTGGACTGCTAAGAATGGCAGGCCGGGTCTGCCAGTGGTGAACGGGAAAGTGCTGGATAAAATTTGATAACAAGTATAAAACTTTATCAATTCGGCTGCAGAACAGCTTGTTTATTTTATCAATATATTGCAAAGACGGTCAATGCGCTCATTCTTTCCATAGAATTGGAATGATGATTGCATATAATAATGGGATACAGAACAAGACAACTAAGGGTGGAAATATGAAAGCACTTTATCTTTGTATGGCAATGATCATCTCAAGCGGCTTACTCAGCGCAGGGATACTACACAGTTATCAACTCAGCGAAGCGGAAATCACACAAACCGAGTCCGGACTTCGCATAAGTCTGGATGGTGCTCAGAGCACTGGCGAGCCAGGAGATCCCGATCTGCCGTGGATTGGCTTTAAGCTTCTGATGCCCGTGGGAAATGAAGCGGTCAAGCTTGAGGTCAAACGCTCCGGTGCCCGACACTACAATCTGGATGATATCGTGATGCCGCTGCAAAGGCAGTATCCTTTGTCATACAAGGACGAGATAGTTCGGGACCAGCCCAA
>CAZWUD010000268.1:0-1968 GCA_964637055.1 uncultured Candidatus Cloacimonadota bacterium | reverse complement strand
GTGTAGAGCTTGGGAGTCAGGCCATAGCTGAACTTTTTGTAGCGGTTTGCATAGCTGATGGCAATGCTGTTTTCGCTGTCACTGAAAGTGCCGGTATCGTTGTTGTTTACATCTGTTCCGATGATATCCGTCACCCCCGCATTTACCCAGTTCAACGCCAGGACGCCAAAGCCAAAGCGCTTGCCGATGGCGGCATGCTGGTAGCTGCGGTCAAAGTCCATAGCCAGAGCGTAAGTGGTGGAAAACTCGATATCTTTGAGATAGCTCAAGCCGGCAGGATTCCAATAGGCCGCGGTGATATCTTTGGCCGTGGCGGTTCCGGCTTCCCCCATCGCAACGATCCGCGGGCCTATACCCATGCGGATATAGGCTGCGGCAGAATTATTTAAATCCCCGGCAAAAATAGGGAGCGCCAGGATCAAGAGACAAGCAAGGGTTGTGAGTTTTAGCAAGGTGTTATGATTCATATTTTTCATCTTAGCCTCCTTATTTCACCGAGATTTTGATGACTTTTTCGGTACGCTTAGAGCTGTCGCTGGCTTGGATGCGGGCAAAATAGGTCCCGCGTCCCACCTTTGTACCGCTGTCGTTTTTCAGATCCCAGGGGAGCTCAACGAGGTTGGTATTGAGGTTGGATCCGGTGAGGGTTCTCACCTTCTTGCCGGCGAAATCATAGATGCTGACGGTGATCTTTACATTGTCGTTGCGCGAGAGCCTGATCTGGATCGTGCAGCTATTTTCAGCAGGGTTCGGGTATGCTCTGGAATTTTCGGTAAGCTCGAGCTCCGAACTCTGATATTCCACATTTGTGATCCCGCTCGGACTACTTTCCTGACCATCGTAAACAGCGGTCACATAGTATTGATAGCCCATGTTGTTGCTGATCTCGTAGTCATCGTAATAATGATCATTTCCGATCATCTGATTTACGGGGACCAATTCGGGATCCAGCAGGCTGTAATCACTATCTGTAGTAGCCTTACGATAGACATAAAATCCATCCAGAACACGTGCTGCCTGGGAAGTCCACAAGACTCTGACGTATCCCTCATGAGTGATGGTGCGCACATGCATCGGTAAGAGCAGATAGGAATACACACCCTCACTGATAGTGCTGGGGATCCAATTCTCTTTGTAAGCCCGGGCTCTGATGGTGAAATCTTGCGCCAGATCCGGAACCACGATTGCCTCGGTATAAAGCGTGGAATCCTCGGTGGGATCACTGCCGTCCGTGCTGTAGTAGATCTTCACATTCTCCACTTCCGGCTGGGTCGTGAGGATGATGCTCAGAGTATCTTCAGGATATTCTTCATTGGGATATATACCGGATACATGGCTGAATACGGGCTCGGCCAGGGTTCCGGTGATCGAATACTCCGCTGAATACACGGGGCTTGGATTCCAATCCTCGCTAAAGCCCCTGATCTTGAGACTGAAGCTTGGCGTGTTTGTGGGCACGGGGATGATCATGCTTGGTTCATATAGCTCAGATTCCCCTGTGGGATCGCTGCCATCAGTGGTATAACGGATCTCAGCCGACTGGGGATATGCTTCTGCTGTCACAGTCACATCCTGGGCTGTCTGATACATTCCCGGTTCAGGGCTGAAGAGGGTTCCCGAAAGAGCCACATCACCGGTGATGACGTAAGTCCCTTCGTAAATATAGCTGGGTATCCAGTCATCCTCCCAGGCTCTGATCCTGATGGTGGTGGTGCTATCCAGAGGTAGCGAGATTCCGGCACCGTATTCAGCGGAGTCCTCGGTGGGATCGCTGCCGTCCGTGGTATAGCGGATGGTGGCACTGGAGGGATAGGGTTGATCGATATAGACAATCTGCGGGCTGGGATATACTCCCGGCTCAGGACTGAAGATCTGTTCATCACTGAAGCTAACCTGGCCGGTGACGGTATAAGTGCCCGTGTACACCGGGCTTGGATCCCAGTCTTCCGCATATCCCCTGATCTTCAG
>CAZWUD010000267.1:0-2001 GCA_964637055.1 uncultured Candidatus Cloacimonadota bacterium | reverse complement strand
GTGGCTTGTGAGACCCTGGTCACCAAGGAGCGGGTGATCCTTTCCGGAGAGATTTCTTCTACCAAGACCATTGAGCCGGAGCCGATCGTGCGTGAAGTCATCAAAAAGATAGGCTACATCCATTCCGACAAGGGATTTGACTACAATTCAAAGATTCAAAACTATCTGCATGAGCAGGTGGTGGAGCTGAAGGACAATCAGGGCGCCGGAGATCAGGGTCTGATGTTTGGCTATGCCTGCTCGCAGACCCAGTCCCTGATGCCGATTCCGATCGAGGTGGCGCATCAGCTTTTGATGAGATTGGCACAGGTGCGCAAGGACGGCAGTTTGCCCGGCATCCTGCCCGATGCCAAGAGTCAGGTGAGTTTCCGCTTTGAAGGGCGCAAGCCCCGGGAACTGGACACGCTGGTGATTTCCACTCATCATGAGGTGATGACGGAGGCAGAATTTGCCGATTTGCAGCAGGCTATCACCCGGCAGGTGGTGCAGCCCATTATCGACAAATTGGGCGGGGATTTTCTCTTTGAAGCCCGGCATCCCGAGATCCTGATCAATCCTCTGGGGCGATGGCAAAATGGCGGTCCTGCCGCGGATACCGGCCTCACCGGGCGCAAGATCATCGTGGATAGCTATGGCGGCTGGGCTCCCCATGGTGGCGGAGCTTTTTCCGGTAAGGATCCCACCAAAGTGGACCGCAGTGCCTCCTATATGGCACGGCATATCGCCAAGAGTGTGGTGGGCAGCGGTTTGGCCAACGAATGTCTGGTTCAGCTCAGCTATGTGATCGGTCAGAACAGGCCGGTTTCTGTGATGGTGGACACTTATGATAGCGGTAAAATGAAGGATTCTGAGATCGAAGCGCTGATCCAAAGAGAATTTGACTTGACAGTAATGGGAATGATCGATTATCTTGGCCTGAGAAAAGCGATCTACCTTCCCACCGCCGCATACGGCCATTTTGGCCACAATTGCATTGGGAGCAGTTGGGAACAGATCAAAAAACTGAAATAGGAAGGGACATGTCCTTATACAGCATGCTTTGCCAATCGCAACGCTTCTTTTTGATTGCCGGTCCCTGCGTGATTGAAGAGGCAGATATCATGCTGCAGACGGCGGAATATTTAAAGAAACTGGCCCAAAAGCTGGAGCTGAATCTGGTCTTCAAAGCCTCATATAAAAAGGCGAATCGCTCCAGCGGTGCCTCCTATAGCGGTCCTGGTGCCCAGTCCGGCCTGATGATGCTTGAGCGCATCGGGCGTGAATTTGAACTGCCGCTACTTACCGATGTGCATGAGGTTTGCGAAGTGGCCGCCGCTGCCGAAATCTGCGACATCCTGCAGATACCTGCTTTTTTGAGCCGGCAGACGGATCTGATCCGCGCCGCAGCAGAGACCGGGAAGATCATCAACATCAAAAAGGGTCAATTTATGGCCCCGGAAGACATGGACGCCGCATCCCAGAAAGCGGCAAGCACCGGCAATCCCCAGATCCTGCTCACAGAGCGGGGAACGAGCTTTGGCTATCACAATCTGGTGGTGGACTTTCGCGGCTTTGGCATCATGGCCCCTCTGGGCTATCCGGTGGTCTATGACCTCACTCATTCATTGCAACGCCCTTCCCTCGGAGTTTCCACTGGCGGAAATCCGGAATTTGCCCCGCTGATGGCGCGTGCGGCCATCGCTACGGACTTGGTCAAGGGGCTCTTTATCGAGTGTCATCCGGAGCCGGCCCGGGGCAAAAGCGATGCCGCCACGATGTTGCCGCTGAAGGATCTGGAAGGGATTCTCACCGATTGCATCCGCATCAAGGACAGTCTGGAGGTGGACGCATGACAAACTATATGAGCAAGCCGAATAAAGGCCCCCTAAATTGGAGCCAGATCAAGCTACTGATCCTGGATTGTGACGGGGTCATGACCGATGGGCGCATCATCCTGGGTAACGGCGGAGAGGATCTGAAACACTTTGACGCCAGTGACGGCATGGGCATGATGCTGCTGAG
>CAZWUD010000266.1:0-2004 GCA_964637055.1 uncultured Candidatus Cloacimonadota bacterium | reverse complement strand
CCAACGGAAACGGCGTGACAACGTTTTCTGCGCCTTTCGTTTCTGATATCGTGCCAGCGTTCATGGACTTGACTGTTGGCGCTAACCCCGAAACTGGCAATAACGCCCCTTCTGTGACTCTCATGGCTTATTCTGCAGACGGTAAACTGGTTAGCAGAACAAGTTCTGGCGACATTCTGACTCTCGTCGCCATCGGTGCTGATGTCGATCCTGGCGATCAGGCGGCCCTTGTTGCGACCTGGAGCGTTTCTGCTGGAACTCTAAATAAGGGTAGCTCTGATTTTGAAAAGCGCTGGACAGCCCCTGATCAACCAGGCGTAGCAACTATCAGCGTTGAAGTGAAAGACCTGAGCGGGGCCACCGGGCGTGCGTCTTTGCCCATTCTTGTTGATATCAACGACCCTTCACAAGCTGATACCAGCCGCCCAACCGTTGTTTTGAGCAGCGAAACCGAAGAGACAACTGATTCAGAGCCTTTTGTGGTGCGCATTGCTTTTAACGAACCTATAACAGGCTTTGCTATCGAAGACGTAACAGTTACCAACGGTTCTTTGAGCGATCTGACAACTGTGACAGCCTCAAGGGTTTTTACCGTTAAAGTCACACCCTCAGCCGAAGGCGAAGTTAAAGTAACAGTTCTTGAGAACATTGTTGTCGATGCCGCTGGCAACAAAAACACCGCCGGAAACACTATTACTGTAACCAACAGCATCACCCCGCCCGCTAAGAGTTCCGAGAAGGCTTTGCAGGCGTTTGCATTCTCTGCTCCAGAGATTACTGGTTCTATTGATGAGACCAACAAAACCGTTTCGATAATCGTGCCTTTTGACACTGATTTCAGCCCTCTGGTTGCCAGTTTTACCGTTTCAGAGAAAGCTGTTGTTAAAGTTGGTGATGTTGCCCAAATCAGTGGCGAGACTGAAAATGATTTTTCAGACCCTGTGACTTACACCGTAGTTGCCGAAGATGGCACTAAGCAAGATTACATTGTAACGGCAGTAGAAGGCGAGCCCATAGAGATTAAAGCAGCTACAGTGGTTATAGCTGCTCCGGTGATTGGGGCAGAGCCTCAAGATGCTGCAGCAGTTGAAGCCGCAACTAATAATGATGATTACATCGTAACTGGCCTGACCTGGAACGAAGCTTTAACTGCTGATGACAAGTTCAAAGCCGGGCAGACATATACTGCTACGGTAATTTTAACTTCGAAAAACAGCAAAAAGTTTCAGACAGCAGCCTTCACCCCCACAGTCGAGGGTTCAGAGTCTGTTGGTGATACTACCACTACAGGTTCAGAGGCCGGTAACAGCATAGAATTTACCATCACTTTTGCAGCTACTGCTGATGCGGTGGTTGATGCGCTTAATTTGACATCGCTGATTGCAGCGCCTGTTAAGGGTGAGGCACCGGTGACAACAGCAATTGATGAGGCTCAATATAGCAGTGGTGCTATAGAGTGGTTCGAGTCATATGGCTCAACTGCTGTGGTTGGTAACTTTGCTGCTGCCAAGATTTATGTGGCTAAAGTTACACTTACCGCCAAGGCAGGCTACACCTTGACCGGCGTGGCTGAGAACTCGTTTGTATATACTGATGCTTCAGCAGCTAATGCTGCAGACTCTGGTGTGGTAACCATCACTTTTGCAGCTACTGCCGCCGAACCAATCACTGCAATAGCAGCGACAACTGGCACACCGCAGAGCGGACAGACCCTCACCGCTGGTGCTCTGACTCCTGATGGCGCAACGGCCGATTATCAATGGCAGGTAAGTGGTGATGGTATTAGCGGCTGGGCTGACATCTTGGGAGAAACCGCTAATACTTATGTGGTTGATCTTGCCAAGTCAGGGGTTGGCCAATACGTTCGCGTAGTTGCTACTGGTAATGGCAGTTACAACAGCACCGTAGAAAGTGACGCAACCCAGATCGCTGCTACACCGCTAACCGACATAGCAGCGACAACTGGCACACCGCAGAGCGGACAGACCCTCACCGCTGGTGCTC
>CAZWUD010000265.1:0-2011 GCA_964637055.1 uncultured Candidatus Cloacimonadota bacterium | reverse complement strand
CTCCACTTTTACCTTATCCCCTGGCAGGATTCTGATATAGTGCATGCGCATTTTGCCGGAAGAGTGAGCCAATATCTCATGGCCGTTTTCCAGTTCTACGCGAAACGTTGTATTAGGAAGGGCTTCTGTAACCACGCCTTCCACTTCAATTACGCCTGATTTACTCATGAATATTCCTTCCCTTCAAGCTTTTGTAAGTATTTCTGCCTCGGATTTTGTGACCAAGAGGCTGTGTTCAAAATGAGCAGACAAACTGCCATCAGCCGAGAAAAACTCCCAGCCTTTTTCAACAACCCGATTGGTGCCGATGTTTACCATGGGTTCAATCGCTATCGTCATCCCGGCTTTGAGACGGGGTCCATATCCCGCTCTGCCGGAATTGGGGATTTGCGGATCTTCGTGCAGTTCGCGTCCCACTCCGTGTCCGGTCAGGTTATCTGCCGGATAGTATCCATGTTCCGCCACATAGGAGCCGATTGCATGAGAGATATCTCCCACCCGGCCTCCGTCCACGGCAGCTTGGATCCCTTTGGCCAGCGCAGTGCGAGTTACTTCCATCAAATGGATAGCCTCAGGACTGACCTTGCCCACGGAATAGCTACGTGCAGCATCTCCATAATATCCGTCTTTTTCCACACCGACATCTATGCCGATGATGTCACCCTCTTTGAGTATGACCTTCTTTGAGGGGATACCGTGCACAATGCAACTGTTTGGCGATGTGCAGAGGGTTCCGGGAAAAGGTTCGAGTCCCGGAATCTGGTAGCCCTTAAAGGCAGGTTTTCCACCGCGATCACGGATAAAGCTTTCGGCAAAGCGATCAAGTTCCCAGGTAGAAATCCCAGGTTCAATCATAGCGGAAAGCTCATCCAGAAGCTGGCCAACTATCTGGCAAGCCTTGCGGATCTTTACTATTTCAGAGGGAGATTTTAGGTAGATCATACTTATCTGCTGCGTCCGCGAAGCTTACCTTTTTTCATGAATCCGTCATAGTGACGCATCACCAGGTGAGACTCTATCTGCTGCAAGGTATCCAACGCTACGCCGACCACGATGATCAGACCTGTGCCACCAAAGTAGAAAGGCAAATCAAAGCGATTGCTCATGATTTCGGGCAAAAGCGCCACGAAAGCGAAGAATATTGCACCCGGAAGAGTGATTCTGGTAAGCACGGAATTGATGTATTCAGCGGTTTTCTTCCCGGGTTTTTTGCCGGGGATGTGGCCACCATACTTCACCATGTTTTCCGCCATCTCAGTTGGGTTGAGCACGATGGCAGTGTAGAAATAGGCAAAGAAGACGATGAGCGTCACATACAGAATCGTATATAAGGCTGCGCCCGGAGATAACCAGCGTTGCAAGGTAACCCAGAATCCTCCCCCAGTACCAAAAAATGCCGCGATGGTAGCAGGGAACATTAGTACGCTCTGGGCAAAAATGATGGGAATCACACCGGCGGTGTTTACACGCAAGGGAATGTATGTGCTCTGTCCGCCATATACCTTGCGCCCCACGATACGCTTTGCGTATTGGACGGGGATCTTGCGGGTGGCTTCGGTCATAAAGATCACAGCAGCAGTCACGGCCACCATCAGAAGAACTGCAAAGACAGCCTTCCAGGCATAGGTGGGCTCGACGCCGATCTTTTGGAACATGCGAATAAAGCCTTCCGGATAGCGGGCGATAATGCCGGCAAAGATGATGAGTGAAATCCCGTTACCGATGCCGTGTTCGGTGATTTGCTCACCGAGCCACATCACGATCATCGTTCCTGTCACCAGGGTGACGATGCCTGTGAAGTGAAACAGAACACCGGGGGCTGGTACAACGCCGCCGGACAGATTGGTCAACCACACGGTGATGGTGATGGCGTTGAATGCTGCCAATCCCACAGTACCGTAGCGAGTGATCTGGTTTAGCTTTTTCTGTCCTTCCGCACCTTCCTTACGAAGTTTCTCAAAATAGGGGATAATGGAGCCCAAAAGCTGGATCACGATCGAGGCCGTGATGT
>CAZWUD010000264.1:0-2028 GCA_964637055.1 uncultured Candidatus Cloacimonadota bacterium | reverse complement strand
TGTCTATCAAGGAAATCATTACCCTTATCCCGGAGCGATCATGATTGAACCTTCAAAGTTTTACCAAGCTCTCACATCTTGTGGTGTTGACTTCTTTGCCGGGGTGCCAGATTCTCTGTTGAAGCAGTTTTGTGCTTATATTAGCGACACCTGCTCGCCATCCCAGCATGTGATCTGTGCAAATGAAGGCAATGCCATCGCCATGGGTGTGGGCAGCTATCTTGCCGATGGGAATCTTCCCTTGATTTACATGCAAAACTCTGGCTTGGGTAATGCCGTGAATCCCTTGCTGTCATTGGCAGATGCGGAGGTTTATGGTATCCCAATGATTCTGATGATAGGTTGGCGCGGCGAACCGGGTGTCAAGGACGAACCTCAGCATGTCAAGCAGGGCAGGGTGCAGCTCTCTTTGCTTGATGCAATGGAGATACCCTATCAGATTATAGATTCTGATACGCAAGGCTATGAACAGATAATTAGGGACTTATGTGACGAAGCGAGAAATGGTAATCGCCCCGTGGCCATTGTTATCCGCAAAGATACTTTTGCCGAGTATAAAATGAAAAAGGCATCGTGCAACGATTATTCTCTCACGAGAGAGCAAGCCCTCAAAGAGATTCTGGAAGCAGATAGCTCGTATAGCATAGTGTCAACCACTGGAAAAACATCAAGAGAGCTGTACGAATTGCGAATAGGTAGATCTGAAGAGCCTAGGGATTTCCTCACGGTTGGTTCCATGGGGCATAGTTCTTCAATTGCTGCTGCAATAGCTCTTAAAATGCCCCATCGCAAGTTGATGTGCATTGATGGTGATGGTGCTCTGATCATGCACATGGGTTCTTTGGCAGTCATCGGTAAGCTTGCTCCTCCAAACTTTGTCCACGTTGTCATTAACAACTTCTGTCATGAATCAGTTGGAGGCCAAGCTACTGCATCTGAATCTCTAAACATGGAATATCTCGCAAAGGCTGCAGGTTACAAGCATTACTATCAAGCTGTTAAAGCCGACGATATAAAAGATGTTATCCAACAAATGCGAGATAAAGACGGTCCGATATTGATTGAAATTCGCGTCAAGCCGGGTTCCCGTTCTGATCTCGGTCGACCTAAGAGCAGCACTACAGAAAACAAGCAGAGCTTCATTGCTCACCTAAGGTCCTAAATGCAATCTTGGAATATACACAGGCTGCCAAAGGTAATTGCCGGGAAGCCCTTTTTGTCAGTATTAGACAGCTTGGGTCTGCAGGGCAAAGCTCTGCTTTTATGTTCTGATCGCTATCTCAAAAATGGCATAGTCTCAGAAATAGAAGACCAACTGTCGCAGCTTGAGCTCACTGTCCATGCTCAAAGCATCAACAATCCAGACATCTTGCAGATTAAGGATATCGTGGATATATATAAGAGCCAAGCTTTTGACGTTATCATCGGTTTAGGTGGTGGAAGTATTATTGATACAGCCAAGACACTATCTCTGCTCTTGTGCAAATCTGGAGGTTTGCATGTTTTGGATTCTCTTACCAATGGAGAGAACCCTGAGATAATAAAAGGTATTCCTTGCCTGGCAATTCCCACCACCTCTGGCACTGGGGCAGAAGTAACCCAGTTTGCTACTATCTGGGATCTCGAAAAGAGGCGCAAGTATTCCCTTGAGTCTTTCTTTATGCAACCACAGACGGTGATCTTGGATCCCGTTCTTACCCTTAGTCTTCCTTATCAACAGACTATGTTTACCACTCTTGATGCCCTCTCTCATGCGGTAGAGTCACTATGGAACAGATGCTACAACCCTCCGGCTATATCCTGCGCAAAAGAAGCAATTTTCCTCATATCTGAGAACCTGCCTCTTGTTTTGCAAGATCTTCAAGATATAGAAGGCAGGGCAAAATTGCAAACAGCCAGTTTTTTGGCGGGAATAGCTATTTCCCATACAAAGACGGCTATTGCCCATGCTATTTCTTATCCTCTCACTTACACCTACGATGTTCCACATGGCTTGGCATGCTCTTTTACCATTCTTCAAATATACAA
>CAZWUD010000263.1:0-2038 GCA_964637055.1 uncultured Candidatus Cloacimonadota bacterium | reverse complement strand
GTCATCAGCTCGCTTTGATTGCTGGTTCCCAAGACCAATGCCCTGTATTTGGCTGAAAGATCATAGAGCACACACATCCGTGTGCGCGCTATCAGGTTGCCCTTGCGCAAATGCTCTGCATCCGGTTCATAACGTGAAAAGTAAGCATTCACCATTGGGCTGATATCCACCACAAGGCTTTTGATGCCCAGATGCTGGCAAATCAGCTCACCATCGATCAGACTGTCCGGGTGGCTTTTCTCATATGGCATCATGACGGCGATCACGTTTTCTTTGCCGACAGCTTTCACGGCCAAGGCGGCAGATAGTGCACTGTCCACTCCGCCTGACATTCCGACCACGTAGCTCTTGAACCCGCTGGAGCGCAGATAGTCTCTCAGGAATCGGGATATTCGTTCAATCTCTTGCGAGGCATCTATTTTACGCATTTATCTAACTCCTTATTTATCTTTGTGCAAGCTGCTATAAGGTGGCTTTGAGGTCAAGCAAAATCGCTTTTTGACGAGCCTGGACGGGATCTTCACACATGCAGCCCTGCAGTCTCCCGGGGCTTTAGGTCCATCAAAACTTATTGAGAAATAAGAGAATCACAATTGCCTATCATATCAAGCGAACTAAGCTTGCATCTCAAAAGCAGAAATCAGCACGATTCTCTTGACACAAATGTGGCCAAATTTAATCTGTCCAAAATAAAATAATACATGGAGGTACCAAATGACCTTTAAAGAATTCATGGCCAAGGTCGAAGCCAGGAATCCGGGTGAACCGGAATTTCTTCAAGCAGTGAAAGAAGTTGTAGAAACCATCTGGGACGCTTACGAAAGCAATCCCCGTTTTGTGAAAAACAATATTCTTGAACGCATCGTGGAACCGGAACGTGTAATCATGTTTCGCATTCCCTGGATGGACGACAACGGTGAAGTGCATGTGAACCGCGGTTACCGCGTTCAGTTCAACAGCGCCATCGGCCCCTACAAGGGCGGAAATCGTTTCCACCCCAGTGTTAACCTTTCCATTTTGAAGTTTTTGGGCTTCGAACAGATCTTCAAAAACAGCCTTACCACCCTGCCCATGGGCGGAGGAAAGGGCGGCAGCGATTTTGACGCCAGAGGCCGTTCTGATGCTGAAATTATGCGCTTTTGCCAAAGCTTCATGGCAGAGCTCTATCGCCACATTGGCCCCAATCTGGACGTTCCCGCCGGTGATATCGGTGTTGGTGCACGTGAAGTTGGCTATATGTTTGGTATGTACAAAAAGCTCGCTAATGAATTTACCGGCGTTTTCACCGGTAAAGGAAGAACTTGGGGCGGCAGCCTGATTCGTCCGGAAGCCACCGGCTATGGCGTAGTGTATTTCACTCAGGAAATGCTGAAGACCAAAAACGAAACCTTCAAAGGCAAAAGAGTAGCAATCTCCGGCTTTGGAAACGTTGCCTGGGGTGCTGCAAAGAAGGTTACCGAGTTTGGCGGAAAGGTCATCACAATCTCCGGTCCTGACGGTTACATCCTAGATGAAGCCGGCCTTGATGCTGAAAAGATCGAGTACATGACGGAGCTGCGCGCTTCCAATAACGACCGCGTCAAAGATTATGCCGACAAATACCCCGGCAGCAAATTCTTCCCCGGCAAACGTCCTTGGGAAGTGAAAGTTGACGTGGCCATTCCCTGCGCCACTCAGAACGAGATGAACGAAGATGATGCCAAACAATTGATTGCTAATGGCACCATGTGCTTGTGTGAGGCGGCTAATATGCCTCTCACCCCGGAAGCCCAGGAAGTAATCATGAAAGCCAAGATTCTTTATGCTCCCGGCAAAGCTGCAAACGCAGGTGGCGTAGCTACCTCCGGCCTGGAAATGACTCAAAACTCCATGCGCCTGAGCTGGACCAGCGAAGAAGTGGATGAGAAACTCCACAGCATTATGCGTGGTATCCACGAAGCATGCCGCGCCAGCGGCACTGAGCCTGATGGCTATATCAACTATGTGAAGGGTGCCAATATAGCAGGTTTCCTCAAGGTTGCCACAGCCATGTGCGACC
>CAZWUD010000262.1:0-2047 GCA_964637055.1 uncultured Candidatus Cloacimonadota bacterium | reverse complement strand
GCTTGAACAGAAAAAGAGCGTTGCTCTCTACCAGATTTGAAGTTTTTACTTGACTAATTTGGGCTATTCTTAGGAAACTCATCTTAACACCTCGTTCTATTTGTGTTTGTTATTAATTACACAATAATTAGATACGGGGTGTTTTTGTCAAGAAGTATTTTATGTTAATTTATTGCCCTACAATGGATTGGGTAACTGGGAAACATTAGTTTATAAGATCCAGGCAGCCTCTCACAGCGTCTCGAAAAAGATGATTCTGCTCAAGTGATCGCTGCCTGTCTTTAGGAGCCAATTCTCAGTAGCAATCGTCCCGCGATCATCGCCTGAGCAGGGCTATATCATGCGATGATCCCGGGACAAAGCAGGCTTTGCAAAATGGGGATGAGCCGGCTGCTGACCCATATAAAGAAAAGCAAGCTTCAAAGCCCGGAACCTGAGGCCCTGGCTCTGATGGCAGGTCTCAAAGGATGTTTACGGTTGCTCAGATATTGGGATTATAGCTCTTTATCTGGGGTCCATACCACTGTCTGTAAACATGTCGTAGGCATGTTTCCAGCGTTTATGCACCCAAAACCACTGCTCCGGATATTTGTGGATGTATTCCTCGGTAATCTTGATGATCTGAGAGAGCACGGTTGCATAGTTCTCTTCCTCGTCGCCCAAATCCGGGTGGTAGATAATGGGGGAAAATTCAAAGCGGAGATTGTCCTCAGCATCTCTGACCACAAAACCCGGCACGATCGGGATCTTGTACCGCAAGGATAGCTTTGCCACCCCCTTCCAATGCGAGGCCGGATAGCCCAGAAAGTCCATGACCATCCCCCGGGATCCTGCATTTTGATCGGCAAGAATGGCCACAATGCGGTTGTCCTTGAGATCGGCAATGATGTCGCGCAGCCCTCTTTTCATATCGATCACGTGCACACCGTTTCTCTCACGGATGGCATTTGTATAGTCGTCAAAGAGAGTATTACGTTGCTTTTTGGCGATGACGCTGAGGGGAATCCCTCTCAGGGGCAATATGCGTGCCGCTTCCCAATTGCCAAAATGTGCCGTTGCCAGGATCGCTCCCCGCCCCAGAGCAAGTGCCTTTGTGATATGCTCTTGCCCGATAATCACGCTGTTTTGATTCAGATGGCTATCGCTGATGACATATTCTTCCACGATATTCAGAGCCATCTGCCGATATATATCCTTCAAGACTTGCTTCAGCTTCGCATCAGTCCAATGGGGATAGACCTTTTGCAATTGCATCCGGGCTACGTCCCGGCGTATCCCAATCGAATACCCAAAGAATCCGAATAGGGCTGAAACAAATCTTTTACTGCAGGAATACGGCAGAGCCTTGAGCAGAGCTATCAGAGCTCTGAAGGGATAGTACTCGATTATATTTAAGATATCTTTTCGGCGCAAGAATGCCTCAGATCAGTCCAGAGTGGCAAGTTTGTTTTTCAATACGTTTTGGGATACTACCCCGATAGAGCTGTCCTTGAGCTCACCATCTTTAAAAAACAGCAACATGGGTATGCTCATCACGCCATATTTGCCTGCCAGTTCAGGATGTTCATCCACGTTCAATTTGCCTATCGTAAGGCCATCTGTTTCTTTATCCAATTCCTCAAGTATGGGATTTATCATCTTGCAGGGTCCGCACCAAGGTGCCCAAAAGTCCACGATCACTTTAGCTTTTGCTATGGTCTCGTCGAAATTCTTGTCTGTCAATTCTATAATCATGTATAGCTCCTTTACAGGTTTTACAGACAAGATAAAGCTCTTGGGCACCTCGGGCAAACTGCTTTGATTAATAATACAAGTCGCGAGTCCCGCCCCTCAACTGCTCAAGCTTCTCTTTGACAGATGCTTGCATCTTTTCATCTTCAATCTTGGCAAGCTCGGATTCCACCAAATCCAACCCGGCTTTCAAAGTGCGATCTGATGCATAATCCTGAAGATATTCGGAAAATGTCAATAGAGCGTTAGGAGTACAGAAACGCTTTACAAATCCCGGAATGGCAAATTCCATGAAGTGCTCTCCGGTGCGACCGGC
>CAZWUD010000261.1:0-2094 GCA_964637055.1 uncultured Candidatus Cloacimonadota bacterium | reverse complement strand
TGAGCCTGGCAAAGTAGATACCGCTGGCCAGATTGTCCATGGGAATAGAGAGCAGGGTCTGAGTCTGCCATGCGCTGTGGCTTTTTACGCGTTGTCCCCTCAGGTTATAGATGCTCACTTCCACCGGATCGATCTGGGCATTGAGAGCGTCTTTGATATATAGATTTCCAGCCTGATGATAGGCAAAGAACTTGTGCCGGGATACATAGGGCACAGATCCGCTATCCAGATCCAGGGCAATGCTGTGAACGGCTCCGGATGCCAGCAGCGGAATCCTGATTTCCTGACTGCCATAGACCAGATAGAGGTCTTCCAGATCCTGCCCGGATGCATTTTTCAGGCTGAGCAGATACTCTCGCGTGTTTGGGTTCAATTCCACGCTCTGCACCTGCAGATCTTCGATAGCCAGCATGCGGTCAAAGATCTTTTCCACCGTTTCCACCCAGAGTCCCCGGTGCGTTTGATAGTGATCCAAAAGCTGCCACATATCTTCCACATCCGGTCTCTGCTGATACTCTCCATCTTCGGTGATAATATAAAACGAATTTACCTGGGCCCAGTTTGAAAAGCAGAAGTGAGTGTAGCAGATATTCAGTCCCCTCTCCTGCAGCAATCTATCCAGGTTTTCAGGAGTGATGCGATGTTTCAGATCCAGGTTTATATTGTGATTCAGATACTCCCAGGTTTGGGTTCGGGTTCTGCCAAAAAACCAAATCGGATGATCCACCGCGGTCACCTCATATAGTCTGTGCGGGAGTCTCCAGGGATCGTTAAAGGCGTTAAAGGGGTCTGTGGTGGGGGTATCGGCCATCCAGGCATAGCAGATATTGGTCTGATTGATCACATCGCCTATATAGTGAGGGCTGCCTTCCAGCAAACCGTTGTAGGCAAAGCATTCCGGGTTGTTGGGCACGGAGTGATCGATCCAGAGTCTGATATTGTAGGGTAGCAGGTCATGCAGTAGCGCTTGTGCATTGCTTCCGGGAGCATCCTCATGATTTTCAAAAGTATGATAGCCAATGCTATTTCCATAGCCGATGATGTCGTCATGAAGATCCTTCAGCAACAAATGGTTAGTGCCGAAGGTGGTGTGCGAAATCTTGATGTCGTTGGCGATGATGCCCTGTTTTTTATACAAGGGGCTATCCGGATTGTTGGTTCCATAGTAAATGGCGGCGAGGCGGTCATAGGTCTCGCCATCAGCATCATTGGTGATCGAAAGTGCAGCCCGGCGGTCGCCCAACCAGCGGTTAATCTGCAGGGAAACGGGACGCTCTTCAAAGATCAAAAAAGACCACTGCCGACTCTCACCTTGCAAAACAGGCATACAATCCCGGGGCAGATCCGTGGTGAGCGAGCTTTCGCGAAAGCGCCTGAAAAAATGCAGCCTGTTATCATAGAAGTGGATCTGTTGCGGTGTGATGTATTCCACTCCGGAACAGTCCGCATAGTTTGAAGCCACGATCCAGAAGCTCTGAAGGGGATTTTGGTACTCGATTATTTTGTCTGTATAAGGGGTGATATTGCGGTTAAGATCGGGATTTCTGCTGAAAATAGCCTCAGGGCCTTTCAGAAAGCTCATTTCATAAGAATTTTCATAGAGCATATTGAAGCGCAGATTTCGGATCATCAGATCCTGATGAGCCACGAGACGGGTGCTGGCCAGCCAGACCCGGGCTCCATATCCCGGTCTCTGCCTGAGCACCAGCTCCACATCGGCTTTGGATGAACTGAAGCCGATCACGATGCTATCCGCATGGACCGAAGAGGAGCTGTTAAAGCCAAGCGGCTCATGCACAAAGTCCGCTACGCGGTGCCAAAGCTCGGCCTCCAGCCTGAAGCTGCTGCCATTGATGGTGATTAGATTTGTATCTGAAACTGTCAGGGCGGGCATAGCCATTGCCATCAGCAAAAGGCTAAGCGCAAAAATTGCTCTTCTATAATACATCACAACTCCGCATTTTATTAAAGCGCTTTGCGGCAAGGCATTGGCCACTTTCTTCATGCCTATGCAGGCTTCCGCAAGTCTGTAGCAGATGATTGTGTTTAAAGCATTAGTGTCAAGCTTTTCTTTTGTCAAGTTTCGGGTTACGA
>CAZWUD010000260.1:0-2129 GCA_964637055.1 uncultured Candidatus Cloacimonadota bacterium | reverse complement strand
AAAATGGCAAAAAGAGATTATTACGAGATTCTGGGAGTAGATAAATCTGCTGATGATGCAGCGATTAAGAAGGCCTATCGCCAAAAGGCCATGAAGTTTCATCCTGATAAGAATCCAGACGACAAAGCAGCAGAGGAAAAGTTTAAGGAAGCCAGTGAAGCCTACGAGATTTTAAGTGATAAAGACAAGCGGCAACTTTATGACCAATACGGTCATGCCGGAATTGAGAGCCAGTTTGGATCCGGAGGCTTTTCCTGGGAAAACTTTACACAGCGTAGTGATCTCAACGATATCTTTGGGGATGGGTTTTCTTCGATCTTTGATAGCCTTTTTGGGGGCGGATTTGGTTCCAGAGGAGGTCAACGGAGTTCAAACCGTGGGGAAGACCTGCAGATTGAGCTGTCTTTGACCTTGAAGGAAATTGCTACCGGAACTCAGAAGAAGATCAAGATCGGAACCAAGGAGGCATGTGACAAATGCAATGGCTCAGGCAGCGCTGATGGCAATGCCGAGACTTGCCAGCAATGTCGGGGAACCGGTCAGGTGCGCCAGGTGCGCCAATCTCTTTTCGGGCAGATGCAGACCGTATCCGAATGCCCATCTTGTCGGGGACAGGGGAAAATCATTAAAAACAAATGCTCAAAATGCTACGGCGAAGGCCGCATGGGCAAAGTTAAGGAAATCACGGTCAAGATTCCAGCCGGAGTGGAGGAAGGTCAATACATCAGACTGCGGGGTCAGGGAAATGTGGGCCCGCGCGGTGGTTCCCGCGGAGATATCCTGGTCTTGATTCACGAAAAGCAGGATGACCTCTTTGAGCGTCATGGAAATGACATCATCATGGACTACCCCATCTCGATATCCCAAGCGGTATTGGGAGATGAAATCCTGGTGCCTACTTTGACAGGCAAGGTGAAGATGAAGGTTCCTGCCGGCACACAGAGCGGGAGGCTCTTCCGCATGAAAGGTCAGGGGATACAAGGACTCAATACTTATAGCAAAGGGGATGAGATCGTGAGAACCGTGATCGTGACACCTACCAAGATCAGCAAGGAAGAGACCGAGCTTTTTACGAAGCTGAGTGAGTTTGACAAAAAACGAGATCTCAAACCGGGCAAAGGTTTCTTCTCCAAACTGAGAGACTATTTTAGCTGATATGCCGTCATACTATTGTCCTGATCTGGATGCGAGCACAAAAGAGCTGATCCTGGAAGGTGAGGAATTTCATCATCTGAGCCGGGTGAAGCGGATCAAAGTGGGGCAAAGCATAAAAATCAACAACGGTCAAGGAATGATCGCTGAAACTCAACTGGATGCAATGAGTAAAAATGAGGCAGTTCTGGTGGTCAAAGATTACATTTCGGTAGTCATGCCCCGACCGAGGCTTGCCATAGCCTTTGCCTTGCTCAAAAATCATCATGACGAACTATTGGTGGAGAAGTGCACTGAACTCGGTGCAGCGGATTTCTTTCCACTCGTAACGGACTTTACAATCAAGGAAGAGGGAAAAAACACTCTGTCCAGATTGAAGAAGATATCGATGGCCGCTATCAAACAATGTGATAATCCCTGGTTACCCCAAGTGCATAAAGTGATGCCTGTCCCGGAGGCTTTGGGCAAAATCCGGGCAGACGGATATTTGCCGGTTCTATGTTCCGAGCGGGAAGTGAAGCAGCGGATGAAGGATTTGCAGCCTGGGCTTGATATATGTTTTATCATCGGACCGGAGGGTGGTTTCAGTGACAGGGAGTTTGAGCTTTTGGGGGATCTGAAGCAGATCAGTTTGTCTGCTTTGATCTCCCGGGCCGAGACGGCGGCAATAGCTGCTGCAGCTCAGTTTCAGGCTTTATTTCGCGAATAGTGACTGGCATTGGTCCTGGCCGCGGGGAAGCTCATATCGTAGGTCTGTAATTTCAAAATGCAGCTAAGTGAGGTTCAGGCTGATCACATAGTGCAAAATTCCCTTTGACAAGATAAAGAACCGGATATATTTTGGCACAAACTAAAAAAGGGGTTGAAATACTTAACATGAAACTCTTTGAAACTCATGCCCATCTGGATCTTCCGGATTTTGATTCCGACCGTGAGAGCCTGATAAATAAATGCTTTAAGAGCGGGATCGAATATAT
>CAZWUD010000259.1:0-2131 GCA_964637055.1 uncultured Candidatus Cloacimonadota bacterium | reverse complement strand
GAACGCACCCGGGAGCTGGCCAGAATGCTCTCGGGAAAGCTGACCGATGCATCGCTCAAACATGCTGAAGAACTAAGAATATCATAAGGAAGAAGAAAAGTGGGAAGATCATCAAGAAAAAGAATCTTAGGCATTGCCATATTTGTGGTGGTTTTGGCTTTAGCAGCCACAGTTATTGAATTTGAAGGACAGGGTAGGCGCGCCGGAGGCAGTGATTTTTACAAAGCAAGTGCGAACGAATATCGCGATCTTAGCTTTATCAACAAAGCGCAGATCAGCTTTAGCTCCGATGATGCCATCAAGGCTCAGGATGGCATAGACGACATCATCGGGACTCATGCCCAGAAGCGTGTCCGCAGACAGATCCAGGCTGGCATGGGGGCCTACCTTTTCATTATTCCGCAAAACGACTTTGGCCAAGTGACCCAAAAACTGCGTGAATTTGGCAGCGTGCTGGCGCAGACTGAGCAGATAGATACCGCTTTGGTCAATCTTGATTTTGAAAGCGAAAGTGCGCGACTTGCTTCCTATGAAAGGGAATTGGACGATCTGGACAAAGTGCGCCTGCCGTCGGAAAGGCAAAGCGATCGTAAAGAAGCTCTGCACGGCCTGATCCAGGCTTCGCGAAACAATCTCGATTATCTGCGTGACAAAGAAAGTGTTTTGCTCTATCTCACGCTCAGACCCGGTCAGCAAGGCTCCAGCGTCGTAGGCACTGCCAGGGGCTTTATCTTTGGCTATCTCAGGTGGTTTATGATCTTTGCTATAGCCGTGATACTCATCGTTTTGGGCACAAGAGTGCTGATGTACTTTTTCTCTCTTTTTGGGATAAAAACTCCAGATCTGACCGGCTATAAATATGGAGACTATGGGGGCTATAGCAACTATTACAGGAGCAAGAGCAAGAAGGATGGCAAACGCAGAGTTAAACGCGTTTACAAAGACAAGGATTCATCTACTGATCAAGGTGATTCCGCTGATAAATAACAATAAATAGGAGTATGACATGGACTTGCTGGCTTGGCATGTATGGATGATCCTCGGTATCATCTTCATCATCATAGAGATCTTTGATCCCGCTTTCTTTTTTCTCTCGCTGGGCATCGGTGCTATTATCACCGGGCTTTTGAGCATGATACCCTTGGTGCAAAACAGCCTGTGGCTACAGATATTGCTATTTGCAATCTTCAGTTTCATCGCCTTCCTCTCTATGCGCAGATTTGGGAAAAGAGTGCTCTCAAATCCCGGCAGTGAGACCAATGTCTTTGCTCTGAAAGGGCAGATTGCCCACGTGACCACCGCTATTCCTGATCATGGGAGAGGCTATGTGAGGGTCGGCAGTGAGGAGTGGGTGGCCGTCTCTTCAGACAATACCGCCATTGAACTGGATACCAAAGTGAAGGTAGTCGATATCGATGGTAATAAACTCATAGTAAGTCCCATTGATTGACAATAGTATCACAGGCAGTCCGATTGTTTGCAAAATAGTATCCGGTTTTGGATGGATGAATCAATCAAGAGGAGAATCTTTATGAAAATAAATACCGGCTATCTTCACTGGATGGTGCTGCTTGCGTTCATAGTTCTGACATCTTGCAGCGGCAAAGATAAACCTGCTCTCAAGGTCGGTATGAATGTAGAATTTCCACCTTTCGCCCAAAAAGTGGACGGTGCTTATGTGGGAGTGGATGTGGATCTGACCCGCAAAATCGCCGAAAAGCTCGATCGCCCCTATGAAATCATCGACATCGAATTTGAAGATCTATTACAGGCTGTCTCATCCGGGAGGGTTGACATCGCTATTTCCGGCATATCCATCACCGAGAAACGCTCTCGCACGCTGGATTTTTCCCAAGCTTATTATCAGATAGATCAGATGATCTATTGTCGCGAGGAAGATCCGATCCAAATCGATGCTCCGAGCGATATCGGGAAATACCGGCTGGGAGTTTTAAGTGGCACCACTGCCCACCAATGGGTGCAGAACGAGCTGCTGCTCAAAGACCTCATCAGCAGGGATAGATTTCGTCTTTATGCCAGCCATGCAGAGGCGTTGCATGACCTGCTCGAAGGCAAGATAGATCTGGCAATCAATGACGAATGTATAGCGCAGGATTTTGCCAGGCGGCAT
>CAZWUD010000258.1:0-2148 GCA_964637055.1 uncultured Candidatus Cloacimonadota bacterium | reverse complement strand
CGCAGTCAGCGAGTCATTAGAGGCATCGAGCAATAGCCTCAACCCTACAGCGGGGTCAAAAATTTTGGCCACGCCCTGTCTAACCCCCGTCCTGTTGCCCTTGTCGAGCATCCAAACCGCGTTGAGAATCTTATGCAACTTCAACGGAAAAATCGTCTGCGCTTCAACCGGGACAGGAAAACGTCCCCCTTTTTGATTCTTGTCCTCGCTCCAATCGCAAATGTTTAAGTCGGGTAAATTCTGAAATCCGTCGTGCCAAGCGTTTGACGCTTTTTCAAGGGAACTGACAGTGATATTGCGGTAATAGACAACCTTTGTACGAGCCTTGTCCATCTTGCGCAACGAGAAGATATTGAGTTCAGCCTCGGCGACTGCTTTACCTGTACCCTTTAACTGGTCGATCACCGTTTTGGCGAGGTGTTCAAACTTTTCTTCCTTGACTGTCGCATCACTCGCCGGACTTTGCGCCCCGAAAAGCGAAGCCAGCGGCACCCTGCTTGGCGGCAGTTTGTCAGGGAAGGCAAAAAGCAATTCATTGTCTCCGGCCGTGCCAAATGTTTCACCGTAACGAGTGCTGTCGGAAATCCATTCAAACGCAGCCTTTATCCGTTTTCTAACCTCGGAACCAACAGGAAATGTATCAGAATCACAAAGGTGATAACGCGCTTGAGCCGGGATTGCCGCCACCTGTGAACGCAGAATGACACCGCCGAGTACAGGCACCGCTACCTGCGCAAACTTATCGTCAGCCCCGACACGGCTTTCCCCATAGGCGTCAGGGATTGCATCTTCGGTATTGGCCACCGTCGACAGGTGGGCATTTTCTGCGTACATCAACAGTTCGTTTAAACGCGCAATTGTCTTTTCATGTGCCACCGGGGAATTGTGATATTCTTTGACGTCAAGAAAGACGGAGATCTTGGGGATCGGGGCGTTTGAATCATTGTCTTCTTTGTTCTTTTTAGCCGCATCAACAAAGTAGCAAACCAGAGATTGCGGGAGTATCCCGTCTCTAACCTTTGATTTAACTTTTTCTTCAAAATCTTCTTTGAATTGCTCTATGTCGATTTTGTCGAATGCTTCAAAAAACTTAGCGATTGTCTCATGCGATTTAAGATTCTTTTCGCAGACACGTTTCAATCCGGGCAAAACCCGCCCCTTCAATTGGGTGAGGATGCTGCGCGTTCGACCCCAAAAGTCCTCACCATCTTTGAGATATTCATCCCATGAGAACGTGTCTTGTTTCAACGCATCTGCCAGTGCTCTTGGGGCTGCTCTGAGTTCGTCCTTTGATTTTACGATACGATAAAGTGGGCACACATTAAATCCGGGCAAGGACTTTCCGGCATCAGGCTCATATTTGCGAAGTTGCGAAACGTGTTCGGATGACAATGGTTCAACATCATGGACACGGCCTTCATGTGTCAGCCAAACTCTCACGCAGGGGCTTTTTGCGGTGACCTTGGGCAACGTTTTAAATTTGGGGTGCCAGTCTGGAACGGACACTCCGGTTGCTTCCATTGCTTTTGCAACCTTGACAAGCTCATCAATCATAGATCTCGTCCTTTCAGCGGAAATGTGAGAACGCCTCGTTCTATTTTGACATTCTGATCGTATACGAAGCGTTGCGGCTCTTTGAATCCGTCTCCAAACACTTGGCGCAACATAGATGGCAATACCGTGCTGATATCCGCTTGCACCTTAGTCTCGTCCCGGAACGGACCGACATACGAAGGAGTGAACTCCTTCCAACCCAAGCAAGGCTGAACAAACCATTGGCCGCGTTTGAGGCGTCGCTCAAAGATTGCAGCGTAGGCGTGACCGGGAGACGTCGTCTTTTGGTCCCAGTTCTTCGCTTTTTCGTCGAGCACTTCCTTGTCGCGTGCCGGGTAGACGTATGCGTACATCCGATAGCAAACATCTGTGAGGACGGTCGCAAGAAACTGATAGGACGCAGACTTTTTTATTTGTTCACCACTCCTCAGAGGCTCGCCATAGTTTGTTGAGTACCCGTGGAAAATGAGCGGCTTGCAGATTTCGACTTTGAAAGGCACGATTTCAACCGCCGGCCCCCAGCAAACGGCCTTGAAGATGCCCGCCACCGCCGAATAGGTCGGAGCCGGATAGCTAACTGGGCAATCGCCCGTG
>CAZWUD010000257.1:0-2163 GCA_964637055.1 uncultured Candidatus Cloacimonadota bacterium | reverse complement strand
GAGCCGGAGGCTTCCTGTAAAAAGTCGTCCAGATAGGGCAGGCCCAAAGAGATCAGCTTTTTGGTTTTGAGACCGCGCAAGGTCTCGAGAGCACGGATGGATTTGGCTTGAAAATCTCCGGTGAGAATGACCTCATCATAGTGATCCAGCGAGCCTTTACGATACATCGAGAGATCGGCGACGGAATGGAAAAAGTGGATGAGACGGCGGGTATGCGGGGAACGCTGCACCGGATAGCCCGGACAGCCGATATTGGGCGTGGTGGAGAGCACAATGGGCTGAGGGATGCGGCCGGCGCGGTGTCTGCCCAGGGCCCCAAAACCCAAAAAGCGAGCCTGCATAAGCTCGCTATCTATCATCAGGGCAGGGTCTTCCACGTCCAGAGTGTGATAGGCAAAGGGAATATTGCGCTCGATCAACGCGGTGATGATGGGGCGGAAACTATGCCAATATTGCCGGCCTTCGCTGAAGAGGGCGAGCTTGAGATCCTGCTCTTTGGCACGCAGCGCCGGGCCTTTACCCATCAGGCGTAAGAATATGCCCTTCAACGAATAAAGCAGTGCCGCCGCACCGGCGATGAGGAGATTGACCAAAACTGCCCCGGAACCGGGATCCAGATAGGCATAGGCCAGGCTGGGGGCGATCAGCAGGGCGATTAGGAATAGCTTAGGCATTGTCACCGCTTAACATAAAGCGCTGTTTGCACTCCGCCGGGCTCTCTTGGGGGCGTCCCAGATCCGTTCTGGAACCGGGTTTGACCACAATCTCCAGGAAAATGGGGCCGGTTAGCTCCCGAGCCTGTCTGAGCGCGGATATCAAGGCTGCGGAACTCTCCGCCTTGAGATAGTGAGGATAGGCCATAGCGCGGGAAAGAGCAGCAAAGTCAACCGTATCCGCAGCGCTGGACTGTCCGCCGACGGATTCATGACAGCGGTTATTCAAAAGGATATGCAAGAGATTGCTGGGTGCAGCTTTGCCGATATTGCTCATGATGCCGGTGTGCATGAGCAGAGCGCCATCGCCATCCAGGCAGATGAAGCTTTCATCAGGACGGGAAATGGCCAATCCCAGCGCAATGGCGGATGAATGCCCCATCGAGCCCACGGTGAGGAAATCGCGTTGCTCTTCGCCGCGGGACCCACGAAGCTCATAGAGTTCGCGGGAAGTCTTGCCGGTGGTGGACACAATGCGCCAATCCGGCATCTCCCGGAGGATCAATCCCAAGGCCTTTTCCCGGGTTAGCGGACTTTTGGAGGTTGCTTTGTGCATCGGATACTCGCTGAAAGTCCCTTTTCTCACCAGCAGCGCTACCGGTCCCGGATGGTCCAGCAGTTCCTTTAACAAAGCGGCGGGATCGCTATCGGCATCCATGGTACGGTAAGGGATTTCGGCGGCTTCCAGCAGGGCGGTTTGGACTCTACCTTGTTTGAGATGCTGCGGTTCGTCTTTCACGCCAGGTTCGCCCCGCCAGCCAATGATGAGCAGCATGGGGATAGCGTAAATCTCCGAATCTGCCAGTGACAGGAGGGGGTTCAGCGCATTGCCAAAGCCGGAATTTTGCATATAGACGGCGGCGCGCTTGCCCGTGGCGAGGTGGTAGCCTGTGGCCAGACCGATGGCCGAGCCTTCATTGGCTGTGATCATCTGCTTCCGGGGCGGGACGGTGTCGCTGATGCAGGCGCAGAGGTGCTTGAGCAGGCTGTCCGGGACGCCGCAGAAGAAGGAGATGCCGAAAGTGGCGAGGTTTTTTAGGAAGGTGTTCGGATTAATCATATTCTTTGGGGTTTTCGAGTTTTGAAGTTTTCAAGTGCGGGAGTGCGGAGGTTTCCCGCAGATTCCGCTGATAAAAACGTAGATAAAAGGCGCAGATTTTAAAAGTTAGGGTTATGGAGATACGAGGAACTATTGGGTGCTGAAATGCGGGGGTGCGGGAGTGAGAAAACGCTACTATTTATCAATAGAACGCGGATCGGGCGGATTGGTACGATAAAAAGATGAGTATATGGGAAAAGGGATAGCCCTCTGGTCAAAACGTCCAGATAAAATCTGTGTTAATTTGTGTAAATCTGTGGACCCAAGGGCGTAAGGGTTATGGGTTAAGGCGAAAACTCCTTTAGCTGGGAATCAGATAAAGGATATCCTTAATCGACATCATATATTCCC
>CAZWUD010000256.1:0-2164 GCA_964637055.1 uncultured Candidatus Cloacimonadota bacterium | reverse complement strand
TTCCCATTTATTCCTCCTGGGTGTTCATTTCTTTTCCGTTTGAGACCGCCACTCGCACAGGTCGAATGACCTTATCATGCATGGTGTAGCCATTTTGCACGATGGCAGCCACAATGTTTTCCTCATATTCACTGGGAATATGAGCCAAAGCTTCGTGAAACTCCGGGTCAAATTCTTTGCCCAAAGCCTCGATCTTCTTCACGCCTTCTTTTTCAAGGCTTTTTTCTAATTGTTTTTCTATCAATGTAATGCCCTTACCAAAAGGGCTTTCAAGATCCTCAGCCTTAGCCTGAAGCAAAGCGCGCTCAAAATTGTCCAAAACATCACAGACATGCAAAGCCAGTTCTTTGGTGGCATGCCGTATCCAATCAGCCTTTTCGGCATTGGTCCTTTTGCGATAGTTTTCAAACTCCGCCATTACTCTCAGATATTTATTCCTGTAATCAATTTGTTCCTGAGCCGGATCCGCCGTTTCAGCTTCAAGCTCTATATCCGATTCACGACCCGGTGTTTCCTCAGCTTCTTGTTCAAATCCAGCTTGCTTCATCTCTTCCTTCTGAGAGTCCATCTTTATGTCCTTTTTCTTTTTCTTACTCATCTGTCCTCCATCTGGGTATGATCATTCCCTGCTTAGTAGTCTGTGTGATAGTATTGGTCACATCACGTACCAATGGAATCAAGCTGCGATAATCCGTGCGCAAAGGAGTCAAGACACCCAGATATCCGGGAATGCCAAAGACTTCATAGCGACCGTATATCAAAGCAAAACCATTCCAGCGAGTATCCGTGAAATCCTCACCCATCAAGACGTTTACCGCTTCACTGTCATGTTGACGCATTGCCTTGAGGATAAAATCCTGGCGCTGAATCAAATTCATGAAGTTGAGGACTGCCTCTTTGGAGTCAAATTCCGGTTGTTCCAAGAACTTGATGCTACCGTCATAGTGTATATAAAAATCACTGATCTCAATAAAAGCTTTATGCAATTCCATCAAAAACTGACTTAAGAGATCACTTTCACCGTGTATGCGCTCACGCATGTCCACCAATACCTTATTGGCTATATCATATATGCGCAAGCCGACCAATTCGTCATTCAAATAACGAACCAGCTTTTTGAGCTGAGCATCGTTGATTTCATAGTCACATTTCAGGATCACGGTTTTGTCCAAGCTATTGTCCAGACTCATCACAAAGAGCAATTTTTGCTCTCCTATGCTAAAAACTTCCAGACGGGATAAATAGCCGCTGGATACCTCAGGCTCGGCCACAAATGAGAGCTGATCCGTTTCGCGGGCCAGGATCTGCATAATGAAATGCAAAGCCCGAGGAGTGTCCTTATAGTTTTGCACCAAAAGATCCCGCAAAGTGTCCATACGCTCATAGCGAATCTTTTGATGATCAGGTGCTATATACTTTAAATAGCGGCGATAGCCACTGATCGTGGGCACGCGTCCCGCTGATATATGGGGTTGCGAGATCAGACTCTGCTCTTCCAGTTTCAAAAGGTCCAGCCTCAAAGTCGCAGATGACACATCAGTCAGATACTTCTCATTCAGTATCCGTGAGGATATCGGCTCGCAAGTCTTGATGTATTCATCCACCAAAGCTCCAAGCGTATGTATAAGCCTTGCCTGATTCTTCTTCATGCTAACCGCCTCGTTTATATTTTAGCAGTCAAGCAAGTCAACTGCTAAGTGATGACATATTAATCAAGCCGGGGAAATTGTCAATCAAAAAGTGAGACTGCTAATAATGAAATCGATTACTCTGATACTGGCAGCAGAGTCTATAGGTGTGTTTGATCACTGAAAACTGCAAATCTGATCACTGAAAACTGCAAATGGCTATTTTGGGTATATCTCTGATCACCGTTTCTGCAAATTTGATCACCGATTCTGCAAATGATTCTGATCACCGTTTCTGCAAATTTGATCACCGTTTCTGCAAATCGCTCCGATGATCCAGATTATCTCTGAGCTTTCTTATTGTCTCTTGGGTTGGGTTTAGAAGGCTAAGGCGATCAATTGATATTTTGCTTGTTCTGCATCGAAGTTACTAACGTTTCTCACACCTAAGTTATTGATAAACGCTGTACCCTGCGGACTATCAATTCATGCAACCTGTTTCCTATATTGAGAATAGCCATGTTTCGGAATATTGG
>CAZWUD010000255.1:0-2186 GCA_964637055.1 uncultured Candidatus Cloacimonadota bacterium | reverse complement strand
CGCGGAAGCAGCTACACAGTCCCGACGCTTAGTTTCGCAGATTACCGCCTGCGCGCCTATATCGACAAGAATCTGAACGGACGCTATGACGAGACGCGTGAGCCCTTCTTTGAGGCTGGGTTCACAGCGGACGGCATCACGTCTTTGGATATATCCATGAGCTATGTGGATACCACCCTGGCACAGGTTCGCAGGATCAAGCAGATCTCACCCCATGAACTACAGATCGAGCTCAGCAAAGCCATTTTAAGCTACTCTGCCCTTGAGATCTTTGAGACTGAGAGCCAGGAAAGGCTGCAGGTCTTGCATCAGCATTTGGCCGATGAGATGCTCTTTGTGCTCTGCGAAAAGCCGGATTCCAGCCGTTATACGCTGCGCCTCAGAAACATGGAAGATGCCAAGGGCAACCTGAGTGTGGATAGCTCTTTGGGCTTTGATGCCCGCATACATACAGACGAGACCCCGCCCCGGCTGCTGTCATCTGCGCCGCGTAATGGCGCTACTGTCAACGACCTGAGGCCAATAGTAGATCTGATCTTTTCTGAGATAATGACCGCATCAAACCTCAAGATCAGTTTCTTTGAAACCGATTCCGGACGTGAAGCTGCCTTTGAGATCATCAATGTCCATGGACGCAAAGTGAGATTGCGCCCGCTAAAGGATCTGAGCAACTACCGCTCTTACAGCATCACCATCCATGAAGAAAGCTGCGATTACAGTGGGAACAGGATGGAATCCGAACAGCAAATTGTATTTCTACCCATAAAAAGATAGACCGGAGATTTTAATGAAGATTATCCAACTGGTGGGGGCTCGACCCCAATTTGTGAAACTCGCCCCGCTCTCCAAAGTGGTCCGCAAGGCCGGACATGAAGAGATTATCGTCCACAGTGGACAACATTATGACATTCAGATGAATGAGGTCTTTTTTCGGGATATGGAGATTCCAGCGCCGGACTATAACCTCAGCGTGGGCTCCGGAAGCCAGGCTGTGCAGACTGCGGAGATTTTGTCTCTGCTGGAGCCGATCCTGATCAAAGAAAAGCCCGATCTCTTGATCGTCTATGGTGATACAAATACCACTCTCGCCGGTGCTCTGGCGGCAGCGAAATTGCAGATCAAGATTGCGCATGTGGAGGCTTGTCTGAGAAGCTTCAACCGCAGTATGCCGGAAGAAATCAACCGCATTGTCACAGACCACGTTTCAGATATCCTGCTGGTTCCCACCCCGGCCGCCATGGCCAATGCCGAGCGGGAAGGGCTCAAGGATAAATGCGCTATGGTGGGTGACATCATGGTGGATTCGCTGCTTTTTGGTATCCAGAAGGCTCGTGCCCAATCCAAGGTAATCAAAGAGCTCAAGATTAAGGATGGGGAAAAATACTATCTTCTGACCCTGCATCGTCCCTACAATGTGGATAGTCCAGACAATCTGGAGCATATCCTCAGCGCTCTGGATAGCTTGGGCATCCGCATCATCTTTCCTGTGCACCCACGCACCCGGCAGATCTTGCAAAAGATGAAACATAGGCAATTTTTGCACATAAACTTTGTGGCGCCTCAGGCTTACCTGGACTTTCTGATGCTGATGGATAACTGCAGCATGGTGCTCTCCGATAGCGGAGGCATCCAAAAAGAAGCATATATCCTGAAAAAACGCTGCGTCACCCTGCGCCCTGAAACGGAATGGGTGGAAACAGTAGATAGCGGCTGGAATATGCTGCTGCCGACAGATGATCCCGCTTTCCCCAAAGCGATTATAGGCTTTACCGAGCCTGAAGAGCATCCCGCTATCTTTGGTGAGGAAGTGGCAAAGAAGATCCTGGCCCGACTACTGCAAGGCTGAGACCATAATACTATAATCTCAAGCATTAGGGGCGGAAATAGATCCACCCCATCTTTAAATTCAGGGCAAAGTTCTCCTGGGAATTTTACTGAAGTCTGGCTTTAGCGGGGGATTCTTTTTGATCTCTGCCAGGGCTGTCTTGATGCCCATATCCAATTGAGGGTCCCTGCCAGCCACATAGTCCTCTGGCATGATCTCCACTTCGATATCGGGATCGGTGCCATAATTTTCCACACCCCAGCCCACGTCCTGGAACCAAAAGCTAAATTCCGGCTGCGTGGTGACGGTTCCATCCACCAGCCAATGCCGGGGCCAGATGCCGATCACGCCTCCCCAGGTG
>CAZWUD010000254.1:0-2226 GCA_964637055.1 uncultured Candidatus Cloacimonadota bacterium | reverse complement strand
GATTTCCGGCTTTTGGAAAACAAAGATAAGCGCGACAAGGTTCAATTCATCCCCTTTGAAGATTCCGAAAAATTCCAAACTCTGGAAAAGTCCCAGGTCATGGCCGAAGACGTCTGTGACAATGAAGACATCGCCGCCATCATCTATACTAGCGGAACCACTGGCTTTTCCAAGGGTGTGATGCTGCCCCATCGCAGTCTTTTGGCAAATCTCATCGTAGCCCGCGAGCGCCTGACCTTCAGCGTGGGCGCCAATGTCTTTGCGTTTTTGCCTCTGGCCCATGCCTATGCCAGCAGTTTTGACTTTCTCTATCCCTTCACCCGTGGTAATCACATCCACTTCCTGGGCAAAATTCCCGCCCCAAAATTGCTGCTCTCTGCCCTGCAGGATCTCAAGCCAGAAGTGGTGCTGACCGTGCCGCTTTTGATCGAAAAGATCTACAAAAAGCAATTGCTCCCCCTCATCGAGAGCCCCAAAATGCGCATCATGCTAAAAGTCCCGCTGCTCAATAAGCTAATTTTGAAAAAGATTCACGACAAGCTGATGCTGGCCTTTGGCGGTAATATCCGCGAATTGATCACCGGCGGTGCCCCCATGAACGCCGAAGTGGAACAATTCATGAAAACGATCCGTTTCCCCTTTACCATCGGTTATGGCATGACCGAATGCGGCCCCCTGATCACATACGGCGGTTGGGAAGAACACAAATTTGAATCCAGCGGCAGAAAGATAAAATTTCTCGATATCAAGATCGACTCTCCCGATCCGGAGAATGTGCCTGGAGAGATCCTCCTCAAAGGCGATCAGATCTTTAAGGGCTATTACAAATTTGAAGATGGCACCAATGAGGTGATCAAAGACGGCTGGCTGCGCACCGGTGATATCGGCACCCTGGACAGTGAAGGCTTTATCTTCATCCGTGGTCGCAGCAAAAACGTCATCCTCGGCCCCAGCGGAGAAAATATCTATCCCGAATTGATCGAGCAAAAGCTGAACAACATGGACATCGTGGGCGAAAGCCTGGTGCTGGAGCGTGACCGCCAGTTACACGCAATGATCTATCCCGATTTTGAGGCTTTGGATAGAGAAGATATCCCCGAATCCCGGATCCCGGAGCTGATGGAGGAAAACCGTCAGGAACTCAATAAAGTCCTGGCCAGTTTTACCCGCATCGCAAAGATCCATATCGTAAATGAACCTTTCCAAAAGACTCCCACCCAAAAGATCAAGCGCTATCTCTATAGCTGATGAGATAGGGACGATACAGAGGCCTTTAAGGTAGCCAGATAGATGCAAAGATATTTTGCCGTAGTAGCCGGCAGCCTGGAAAAGCACGCCCGGGCTGAGCTTGAGCGCTTTGGCGCACAGATCCTGGGCGAAGTCCCCCGCGGTCTGGACTTTGGAGCATCAAAAGAGCAACTCTACCATATCCTCTATTCTGCCCGCCTCATCCAGAGGGTCCTGCAGCCACTGAAGAGTTTTGACTGTCACAGCTATAAATATCTCTACCGCCAGGCCACTGCCAATATAGACTGGCCGGCGCTTTTTTCTGTGGATCAAAGCTTTGGTATCATCTGCAATGTCAGCAATTCCTTCACCCATCACTCCCTGTATAGCAGCCAGGTGCTCAAAGACGCCATCTGCGACAGCTTTCGGGAGAGCTCCGGCAAACGCCCTGACTATACAAATAGAAATCCTGATATACTCTTCAATCTGCATATCCACGAAAACCGGGTTACGATCTCGCAAGACCTGCTGGGCATCAGCATGCACAAGCGCGGATATCGCCGGGCCACTGTGGAAGCACCCCTGCAAGAGACCTTGGCCGCGGCCATAGTCGCCCTTTCCGGCTGGGAAGGAAATGAGCCGCTCTGGGACCCGATGTGCGGCAGCGGGACTCTGGCAGCCGAAGCGCTGATGCACTATTGCCGAATTCCCGCCGGCTATCTGCGAGACCACAGCCGCCTCAGCCTCATGCAAGATTTTGACCCCCGCCTCTGGGATGAGGTGGTGGAGGCTGCAAATGCTGAAATTCGCCCCCTCCCCCGCGGGCTCATCCAGGCCTCAGATATCGATCCGCAGGCAGTGGAAGCCGCAGAGATCAATCTCAGGCTGTTGCCCCATGCCCAAAATCTGAAAATCTTCCGCGGAGACATCCGCCGCAGCAAGGTTTCCTTTTCCGGAACCCTGATCTGCAACCCTCCCTATGGAGTCAGGCTGGGCAGT
>CAZWUD010000253.1:0-2240 GCA_964637055.1 uncultured Candidatus Cloacimonadota bacterium | reverse complement strand
GCAGGGCAAAGGCCTCGCCATCGACGGCCTTGGCCATGCGCATGATCCGCAGCTTGGCGGGCAGATGGATTCCGCGGGCCCACTCCTCGAAGGCGGTCTCGATCCGGTCGTTGGCCTCGATCCGGATTTGAACCTGATTCTAAAATAGTGCCACGCGGTTCTGATGAGGATATTACAGGGAAAGATAATTTTTATGATGCTAAAAATGATTGGGTTAAGGATTTGGACGAAAATCCACTGGTGGGGAACTTTAATATTCAATACCAGGGTGGTGATTCAACTCAACGAATTGCAAAAATAATCCGGGAACCTGGTAATCCGGACAATCATGTCCTGTGGTTTAGGCTAAATGATTCTAATGTTGGTGGCTCCAAAGGAAGAATACAGGCTAATTTATATGGTGCTGCAACAGGATTAAAGGAATTTTATCAGTCGGTTAAAATGTATCTGCCGGAGGATATGAATACTGTACGTTCTTTTCCTGAAAAGATTCACTGGTTGACCATTGCTGAGTTTTGGAATAATATTACATGGAGCCAAACGGTTCCGTATGGATTCAGAATAACATTGGGTATAGGGAAACCTAAGGCCGAAGAAGGTGATACCAATTATACCCGAAGCGGCATGGATCCACGGTAGGGCGATAGAAAACATCAACAGGCTGTATTGTAATTGGTTATAAAAATGTGCTGGACATTCAGCACCTGTTGTGTTTTGCTTTGGGCATGAGCAAAACATCAGAATTCAAAGGAACAGAAGGGGCGTGTCTGGAACGAGTTCAGGTTCGTCAGATAGCGCCGGAGGAATTGCCGGCATGGAATGCCCTTGTAGACGAGAAGCATTATCTAGTTTCTGTCTCAAAAATGGTATGTTTTGCGGGTTAAAGTGGTCACGCCATCAAAAGTGACACGGAATTATCTGCTAGGGGGTATTTGGGGAACGATATTGGTCTGGTTATCCAATAAATCCCGTTCAAGGTGCGGGGAATGGCCGAAATTGGGCAGACTCCACCCAAGGCTTTTTAATGAAAGGTATTTTTAGAAAAAATCTACCTTAGGTTCCAAGAGTGGCCAAGGCAATTTGTTTTAAATTCCATGCAACTACACTGGAATAAACATATCGGGAGAATCCCTCTATATTTTTCCATGTACAACGACTCAATCCTACGCCCCTTTTGAGTCCCGAAATGAGACCTTCTATACCAGCGCGGAACCTGCGCAATTGCCTCTGGACTCTTCGGCTTGAGACCCATGAAAGTTTCTCATGCTTCAACTTTCCTCCGAAAGCCAATTGCTTGACCCCCCGCAACAAAGCTTCAGTGCCATTGTCGTACGTGGCGAATCCGTCATCAACCGAAAAGTGTGTCGGATACTTCCCTGTAATATTCTTAACCTTATCAAGCGTAGGGACAAAAAGAGTTTTATCCGTCGGATTCCCATTTAGGATTTCGCATGAAAGGATCAAGCTGGATTTGCCTGAAAACAATATGACCTTATGGCCGAATTTAGTTTCCCTTCCTCCTTTGGCGATAATATCGGTATGGGGCTCAAAAATTGAGACCACCTTTTCTTTGGCTGGAACGGTCTCTCCATGGAGAATTCTCCGCCTGGCCTGGGAAATTACTTTATCGGTCAAGGACAAAAAATGGGCCAAGGGATTTATGAATGCCTGATTAATACCATGATTTATTCCGAGGCTCTCTGCCTTCAAGGCCTCTAATGTTTTACGGCATTCCTCTGCGATAATTTCCACGTGAGAAATTAGATTTCGATAATGCCCCTCGCGCTGATCGTTTTTCCTGCAATTTTGGATTGCGAAGGCAAGGCCACCAACGACTCGATTCCGGTTGCGAATTCGGCCGATCGCCTCGAAATGGTCGCTCGCACGATGCTGATTCCTGATCAGCACCCGGGCACAATCCTCTAAAAGAAGGGCATCAGTGGGATGGTGGATGTTGCTCTCAACAACCGTGGTATCCGCGCGAATCCATCTGCCGGATTCGATCTTTTCCTTCAATGCGTATTCCACGATCACCTCGTGGATGGAAAGCCAAGTATTCTCCGAAACGGCCTTCACATTACGCTGTAACGATCGAAATCCTGGAACACCACAGGCCATCTGACAAAACGCCCGCATTGGCCAACTGTCTTTTATGAATGATTCCAGACTACGGTAGTCCAGGCTGAAAAGCTGCTTGACTAAGGCAACACGAAGGGACTGATCGACAGTCATCCCGGGGC
>CAZWUD010000252.1:0-2242 GCA_964637055.1 uncultured Candidatus Cloacimonadota bacterium | reverse complement strand
GCTTTCCTGTGCTTGAGGACGGAAAATTGGTGCGTATTCTGACCAATCGGGACATCCGCTTTGAGACCGACATGGAGCGCAAAGTCAAAGACTTGATGACTCCCAAAGACAGGCTGATCACAGCGCCCAAAGATGTTTCCTGGGATGATGCCATCGCCCTTTTGCAAAAGAACAGGATCGAAAAGCTGCTTTTGGCGGATGACCAGGGCAGGCTGCAAGGCATGATCACCGTGCGGGATATCATGAAGCGACAAACCTATCCCAATGCGGTGCAGGATAGCCGAAACCGGCTTTTGGTGGCTGCTGCAATTGGCGTCACTGGAGACTATCCGGAGCGCGCGCAGGAGCTGAGCAAGGCCGGTGTGGATATGATCGTGATTGACACTGCGCATGGCCATCACGTCCACATTCAGCAAGCCCTCAGAAAAGTGAAGGCAAATCTGGATATCGAAGTCTTGACCGGCAACGTCGCCACCGCAGAAGCTTGCCAATATCTCATTGACAACGGTGCAGATGCGGTCAAGGTGGGCATAGGCCCCGGCTCGATCTGCACCACACGGGTAGTGGCGGGCATAGGGGTTCCTCAGCTCTCTGCGATAATGGACTGTGCAGAGATCGCCCACAAAACCGGAACGGGGATTATCGCCGATGGCGGCATCAAGTATTCCGGCGATATTGTCAAAGCCATGGCCGGCGGAGCTGCCGCGGTGATGATCGGCTCTCTCTTTGCCGGTTGTGATGAAAGCCCCGGTGAATCCATCATCTACAATGGCAGAAGATTCAAAAGCTATCGCGGCATGGGCTCTGTCGGCGCAATGAAGAGAGGTAGCAAAGAGCGCTATTTTCAAACTGCTTCTGAGGAAAACAAGCTCGTAGCCGAAGGCATCGAAGGCATGGTGCCCTACAAGGGTCCGCTCAAAGACTATATCTACCAGCTCATCGGCGGATTGCGCAGCGGCATGGGATACATCGGCGCAAAAGACTTAAAAACTCTGCAAGCAAACGCTGAATTTGTGGAAATCACCACAGCCGGACTCACGGAGTCGCATCCTCACGATGTGCGCATTACAAAAGAAACTTCAAACTACCAAAGCAGAGATTGATTCCGCAACCGGATCACTCTTGACAGACTTCCTCTTTCATCTGAAAGTGGAGCGGGGAATGGCTGCAAACAGCATTGAAGCCTATGAGAGAGACATCTCGGACTTTCTGCGCTGGGAGCCCAAGCAGGTCCAGGACTACACGGTGGATGATATCGTGGGCTACTTGACGTTATTGCAAAGCCTGGGGCTGGCAAAGAGCAGCATGGCTCGCAAACGGGTAGCCCTGAAGCAGTTCTTTGATCATCTCATGGTAAATGACCATCCCCTCGATGTAGATTTTGACTTTATCCCCCAGATCAAGATCGACCAGTATCTGCCGGATACCCTTTCCGTGGAAGAGATGAAAGAGCTTTTGGATAGCCTGCCGATGGAAAGCCATCTGGAATACCGCAATAAGGTGATGATGGAATTGCTATATGCCACGGGCATGAGGATATCCGAGCTCCTGGGGCTGAGCATCCACGATGTAAACCATGACAAAACCGTGATTTTAGTGCGGGGCAAAGGCAGTAAACAGCGCTTTGTTCCCTATCTGAAGTCCTTGAATCCGCTTTTGGAGAGATACCTCGGCGTGCACAGACCAGCCCTGCAAAAGCAGCATCAATCCGATGTGATATTCCTCAACCGCTTTGGCAAGCCCCTCTCGCGCATGGGCTTTTGGAAGATCCTCAAAGCAGCTTGCATCAAGGCCGGCATAAAGCGCGACGTCAGCCCTCACACCTTCAGACATTCCTTTGCCACCCATCTTTTGGAAGCCGGAGTAAACCTGAGGATAGTGCAGAGCCTCCTTGGGCACTCCAGTATCAATACCACCCAGATCTACACCCACGTGGACACGCGTTTCATGCAGGAGACACACAGACAGTTTCATCCGAGGGCATAGAGTAAATGAGTAAAGAACTATATAGAAGGAGTTAAAAACCATGAAAAGATTCATTACATTCATGATCGTGCTGAGCATCTTCAGCATCACAGCATGCGGCAAGGGCGGCGATTCTGCCCAGAAGATCAGCGTCACCCTTGATTGGACCCCAAATACCAATCATACTGGGCTTTACGTGGCCAAAGAACTGGGCTATTTTGACGAACTGGGGCTGGATGTAGAGCTTCCAAGCGAGCGAAAGGCCGAGTCCGTGTTG
>CAZWUD010000251.1:0-2243 GCA_964637055.1 uncultured Candidatus Cloacimonadota bacterium | reverse complement strand
AAGCCCAGATAGCGGTCTGCCAAAAAGACATGCCCACTCATCTCACCGGCAAATTCCACGCCCAGTTCCTTCATGCGCATCTTGATATTGGCATGGCCGGTTTTGTACATGATGGCCTTGCCGCCGTGTGCTTTGATGTCATCATAGAGGTTTTTGGAGCATTTCACGTCAGCTATAATGGATTTACCGGGGTTTTTGGCCAGATAGTCGCGGGCCATGATATTCAGGATCTGATCTCCATAGAGCATCTTACCTTTTTCATCTACCACGCCGATGCGGTCAGCATCTCCATCCAGACCAATGCCCACCTCATACTCGGCCTCGACCACGGCCCGGGAGAGATCCACCATATTCTTTTCCACGGTGGGGTCGGGGTGATGATTTGGAAAATCTCCATCCGGATCGCAATACATCTCGATCACCTCACAGCCCTGGCGCCGCAGGAGTTCCGGCAGATAGGGTCCGCCCATACCGTTGCCGCCATCCACGATCACTTTGACCGGGCGTTCGATGTGGATATCGCGGGTAATATGGTCAAAATACTGATCGGTGATGTTGTCATTACTGCTCAGCTTGCCTTCGCCGCTCGCGAAGTCCTCATCCAGGATGAGCTTGAGCAGCTTCTGCAAAGACTCGGCATAAAAGCTATCCAGCCCCAGATTCAATTTGCAGCCGTTGTATTGGGAGGGATTGTGCGAGGCGGTGATCATTGCGCCCCCGTCCTGCCCAAGTTTCCAGATCGAGTAGTACAGGATCGGAGTGGCGGTTACGCCGATATCGGTCACATCACAGCCGGTTTCCAGAGCGCCTTTGATAAAGGCATCCATAAACTCCCTGGTAGTATGTCGCACATCTCCACCGATCACGATCGTTTTCAGTCCCTGTCTTTGCAGGATGGTGCCAAATCCCTTGCCGATCAGATAGTAGGTCTCGGCATCGATCTGCTCACCCACGATTCCTCTGATGTCATATTGTCTGAATACTTCACTTTTAATCATAAAAACCTCTTATATATTATTCATTTTGATTTAGGATTCGTTTCAAAAGGGGCAGCATCTCGCCGACTGCCAGCCCCCGGTGAGAAATGTAGTTTTTTTCTTCATCGGTCATCTGAGCATAGGTTTGGCAGCTTCCCTCAACCTCAAAGATGCTATCGTAGCCAAAACCGTTGTCACCGAGTTCCATAGAGGTGATCTTACCCTCGACGGTGCCATAGACCACGCTGACCAGACCATGACGATCTGCCAGGGCCATGGCGGTTTGAAAGCGGGCCTTGCGATCGGAGACAGCCTCCATCTGGATCAATAGTTTACGGCGGTTGTCCTGATATGAACAGCCCTCGCCAGCATATCTGGCAGAATATATCCCCGGAGCGCCATCCAGCGCATCCACAAAGAGACCGGTGTCATCAGCCAGGCAGAGCATGCCGGAATGGCGCGCCCCTTCCAGAGCCTTCTTGATGGCGTTGCCGGCGATGCTGTCACGGTCTTCTACGGTTTCGGGAAAGTCCTTGAATGCCGCCATACTGTGCAGGACAAAACCGCAAGGCTCAAGGATTTTCCTTAGTTCCTCCACCTTATCCGGATTACGGGTCGCAAGAAGCAGGGGCAGTACCATTTAGAATTTTCGGACCCAGCGTTTGATCTTCTGCAAGAGGTTACGGTCTAAAAATTTCTCTGCGGCTGCTGTGATACTTTGTAAATGGTGCAGCACGTCTCCCTGTCCGCTCCAATTGTCTCTCAGCACCTTTTCATCGGTTTCGTTGAGGATCAGATTGAGACCGATGACAGCAAAGACCAGGTCATCCACATAACCGATCACGGGGATGAAATCAGGGATAATGTCCAGCGGCATAATCAGATATGCTATGATGCCGGAGACTATCAGCTTTTGCCTGCCCGGCACGCGTTTGTCAACAGCCAGGCGGCAGACCAAAATGAATAAATCCGGCAATAAAAACAAATACTCGCCCACTTTACCACCCAGCTTACCGGTTTTTTCCCGGGTCCAACCGGCGGCTTTGGCACGCAAATCCTCATAAAACTTCAGTTTGCTCTTATCCATATCCAGGATGCGATCATCCAGCTTTTCCTGTTCTTCGGCTGGCATTTCACGAGTTTTATATAAGTCGTCTTTCATGACTACCTCCACTAGTGGCATAATAATCCAAAGTCAAATCAAGAGTCAAGTAAATAATTGCAAAGGGTTCTTCTCTACCGTTTTTTTGGTGTTGCTTAAAGCCC
>CAZWUD010000250.1:0-2259 GCA_964637055.1 uncultured Candidatus Cloacimonadota bacterium | reverse complement strand
GTTATCTCTTTTTTTAGTTCATATTGATAGATTAATGGGTTCTTTGAGTCCCGGTTACAAAATCAATCATCATATCATTTTAAGTGGCTCTCAGGTCGTTCGGATATGCCGGAGCTGGAGCCAGTTACCAATGTCAACATAATCCTGAGAAGCTTGCAATCCGTCAATAAAATTCTTCAGCTAAATCAACTGAGCATTTGGCCCGCGCTGGAAAAACCCATATTCTAAGCGGCAGCTGGGTTGTGGAATAATCTCGACAGGTCGTAAAAAAACTGCTGTTGACTTTTGTGTAGCGAGCTCTTTTTATCCCGTGAGATTTTGCTTGACCGTGAGGGGCTTTGCGCTTTTCATGCCTGAAGTCTTAGAATCATGGAGATAAAGCTGATATGAAAAGATTGATTATTGTCCTTTTGCTGATGGTCATAGCGCTGATGTCCTGCCAGAGTGATGATGCCCGCATTGCCAGGGCAAACAAGGCTTTGGGCAGCAAGAGCAGGCCGATCCGAATGTATTTTGTTCCTTCTCTGGAGGCTGGCAAAGTGGTGTCCAGCGGGGAGGCTATAGCCGAGGCTCTGCATCAGAAGACCGGTTACTATTTCAAGGTCGCCGTGCCCACCAGTTATGCGGCTGTCATCGAGGCTTTGGGCAGCTATCAGGCCGATATTGCCTGGTTGCCGACCTATGCCTATGTGCTTGCGAATCAGAAGTATGACGCAAAAGTGCGCTTGATCACAGTGCGTAACGGGCTGAAGAGTTATCGGGGGCAATTTGTGGCGATGAAAGATGAGATTCAATCCATCGAAGACATTCAGGGTGGTATCATTGCCTACACCGATGCCGCTTCCACTTCCGGCTATATCTATCCCTCAGCAATCCTGAAACAGAAAGGGATTGTGCCAAAGGATCACATCTTTGCCGGCGGTCATCCCCAGGCTATCCTGGCGGTTTATAGCGGTCGGGCAGATGTGGCCTGTTCATATTGGAGTCCGGAGGATGAGGAAGGCGTGCCCATGGATGCCCGGGAAAAGCTCTATCAGACTCATCCCGATATCTTTGAAAAGATCAGGATCATCGGCTTTACGGATTGGATCCCAAATGACACCGTGACTTTCCGTCCCAATTTGCCCCCGGATCTGGAAGAGGGCGTGGTTCAGGCCTTGCACGAATATGCCGCCAGTCTGGACGGGCAAAAGACCCTGAAATCCCTCTATGATGTTGACGGTCTGGAATTTGCCACGGATGCGGATTACGATGTGGTGCGCACCGCTCTCAAAGCCATGGATATGGACCCCGAGTCCATGTTGCAATAGATCTTGGAGCGCTGATTGAAGCTTCTGGAAATCAAGAACCTGTACAAAAGCTATGACGGCGTCAGCTATGCCGTCAATGATCTCTCTTTTACGCTGGAGGATGAGGACTTTTTGATCCTTTTGGGGCTGTCGGGCAGCGGCAAATCCACCCTCTTGCGCTGCATCAACCGTTTGATCGAGCCCACCAGGGGCGACGTGATCTATCAGGGAGAATCCATCATCTCTCTGAGGGGTGTGAAACTGAGGCAATATCGCCGCAATATCGGCATGATCTTTCAACAATTTAACCTGGTCAAAAATCTCAGCGTGCTCAGCAATGTTCTCAGTGGCAGGCTCGGCTATCACCATCTGGGCTCCCCTTACAGTCAGGCAGAGCTGGATGCCGCCCATCACAATCTGAAAAGGGTGGGCTTGCAGGACTTTGCCCGGCGGCAGGTCAGGCAGCTTTCCGGTGGACAGCAACAGCGGGTGGCCATCGCCCGGGCTTTGATGCAAGAGCCGCGGATCATCCTGGCCGATGAGCCGGTGGCCAGTCTGGATCCCGCCACGGCGGATTCCATCATGCAATATCTGGCCGAAATCAATCGGGATGGAATTGCGGTGATCTGCTCTCTGCACTTTTTGTCCCTGGCCCGGCGTTATGGCACTAAGGTTCTAGCGCTCAAGGACGGCATCAAGGCTTTTGAGGGTATGCCCGCCGAGATTGACCGGCAGCGCTTCAAGGATATCTACGGAGAGGAAGCCGAAGAGATTTAGGCTGTTTGAGGGCAATCAGGGCTGGTTTTTTGCTCAGCCCGGAAGGCTTATCCCCAAGGCGTTTCAGGCCGGCTCTGCACGCTCTATCACAATATTTTTCTTGACAGATCACAGTGCTAATATATCTTGGCAGAACATTGACGCGAGGTGGAGCAGCTGGTAGCTCGTCGGGCTCATAACCCGAAGGTCGGAG
>CAZWUD010000249.1:0-2269 GCA_964637055.1 uncultured Candidatus Cloacimonadota bacterium | reverse complement strand
GGCCATAGTCTTGCACCAGGGATTTGGTGACTCCGGCGATCATGCCCGGGCTGCCACACAGGTAGGCTTCGGTATTTTTGGGATCGCGGATGGCCTCCTTGAAATATGGCATCACAAACCCCGTGCGTCCATCCCAATTATCCTCATCGGTAGGATGCGAAAGGATGGGAAGGTATTTGAAATCCTCAAAATGCTCTTCAAAGGCCTTCATCTCCTGGGTCAGATACAGATCTTTAGTGGTCCGAGCGCCAAAGAAATAAGTCATTTTACGCTTTGTCCCCACTTCCTGCAAGTGCTCCAGCATGGATTTGATGGGTGCTTTGCCGGAACCACCTGCTACAAAGAGTATATCAGCATCGGTATCACGTAGACAGAAGTCTCCATAAGGGCCGGTAAAGCTCACCCTGGCACCCGTCTTGAGATGCTTGTGCACCCAGGTGGTGCAGAGTCCTTCCGGAACCAGGCGGATGATGAGCTGGATGCGGTCCTTTATCTCCGGCTTTGATGAGATGGAATATGCCCGGACTACCGACTGCTTGACCTTGCCATAGGGTTGGGATTCCAATTGCACATATTGCCCGGCCTTAAAGTCAATGCTTTCACCCTCCAAAAGCTTGAAGGTGATGCCCTTGATGTCATAGGTATAGTCGATAATCTCGGCAATCTCAGAGTGATAGCGCCGGATATTGAAGATGCTTTCCGGGATCTCTATTTTGATATCTGTCTTCACCTTGACCTGGCAGGCCAGGCGGATATCCGAGCTCTGTTCCTCTTTGCTCAAAAGAGGCCTTTCTGTGGGCAAAAGCGGCCCGCCACCTTCGATGACCTTGCATTTGCAAGCGCCGCAGGAACCGCGACCACCGCAGGCTGAGGGGATGAATATCTGCTTGTCACTGAGGCTGGTAAGGAGGCTGCTGCCACCGATGACCGTGAGATCCCGCTTGCCATTGATATTGATGGTCAGCTCACCGTAATTACTCAGCCATCTCTGGGCAATCACCATGATAAGGGCCAAGATTCCCCCGATCCCGCTCATCAAAGCTATATCTTGAATTATTCTATATAGCATTCATTCCTCTCATTGAACCTGGACAATGCCTGAAAAGCCGACAAAGCCCAAGGCCATGATACCTGTGATGATGAGACTGATCCCCGCTCCACGCAGGCCGAGCGGCACCAATTTCTCTTTTAGTTTGTGGCGAATGCCGGCCAGGATCAGGATAGCCAAAAGCCAGCCGATGCCGCTGCCTGCTCCAAAGACCACAGACTGGATGAAATTGTAATTTCGGATGACCATGAAAAGGCTCACCCCGAGGATGGCGCAGTTTACTGTGATCAAAGGCAGAAAGATGCCCAGAGAGTAATACAGCGCTGGAGCGTAGCGTTCGATCAAAAGCTCCAAAAACTGAACAAATGCGGCGATCACGATGATGAAGATGATGTATTGCAGATAGACTATCTCAAAGGGCACCAGGAGGTAATGATAGACCACCCAGTTCAGCGCAGAGGTCATGGTCAATACAAAGATCACTGCCACGCCCAGTCCAAAGGCGGATTCCAGATCTCTGGAAACCGAAAGATAGGAGCACATACCCAAAAAATTCGTCAGCAATATATTGCTGGTAAAGATTGCTGCCCAAAACAGAACAAACGCACTGATATCCATTATGCTTTCGCCTTATAGTAATATGTATTTATGATCCAGATCAGGATGGCCAGCAGGAAGAATGCGCTGGGGGCCATCACCATGATGCTCCAATTTGTCCACCAATCTCCCAGGATCTGAAAGCCAAAGATGGAGCCAAAGCCAAAGAGTTCACGAACCAGTGATATCACCAGCAAGACCAGGGTATAGCCGATGCCGGCACCGATGCCGTCCACCAGCGAATCCAGAGGTTTGTTTTGCGAAGCAAAGGCCTCTGCACGTCCCATCAGGATGCAATTTGTGATGATCAGCCCCACGTAGGGCCCCAATTGCTTGCTGATATCAGGCATGTTTGCCTTCAAAAAGATATCCACGATGATCACATATGATGCGATGATCAGAGTCTGGATCATCATGCGGACACTGCGCGGCGTCCAGTTTCGCACCAGCGAGATGGTGAAGTTTGCCAGAGCCAGGCTAAAGATCACACCCAGCCCCATGATCAGGCTGTTTAGCATCAGATTTGTGACCGCCAGAGCGGAGCAGATTCCCAAAGTCTGTCTCCAGACCGAGTTTTCCTTGAAAGCGGCGTTAATGAAGATATCTTTCTTTGTCATAATTCAT
>CAZWUD010000248.1:0-2276 GCA_964637055.1 uncultured Candidatus Cloacimonadota bacterium | reverse complement strand
TATACTTATAACTAATATTATCTTTCTCATCGGTCCTCCCAATACTTAAAGTCAAACTGTAGATGCAAAAAACGTTCCAGAACACTCTGTCTTCGTCTTTGATGCCGAATAGAAATTGCCCTCAGCCCTCAATTGATAAAGAACCACCTCAGATTTGCATGGATGGAAAGCGGAATCGGATAGAGACCGTAGATCGAGGTGGAAAGAATATTTTTGACCGTCACATTAAAGTCAAAAAGTTTTGAGATCCGCAGCCCGCCCCAAGCGTCCAGCACGGTGGAAGCTTCGATCGGATATGAATTTTCGATATTGGTCAAAAGGTAATCCGAATGTCCCTGCAAACCGAAGCCCAGCTCCACCTGATTGTCATGCCCCATATCCCGTATCAGCCTTTGGTGGCTGACAAATCTATATTCCGGGCTCATCCCCGGTCCGGAGCCAAATTCCTGATAGTTCCAGGAAGAATCCACCCGCAAGCGCCAGGCTCCGAAGCTCTCGTCAAAAGCCCCAGCCAGACGCAGCAGATTCAGATCCTCTTCATAATTTCCACCCGGCATATCCAGTTCTTCCCGCTTTTGACCCCAGGCCAGGCTCAAACGCAGCCCTCCCCGGGTAAATTGTCCATAGATTGCGGCCTCATGCGGGCTAAAAACGTCCACATTTGAGGTCAAGCCGCCATCCACGGGAGATGTGACCTGCAAAAGCGGATCCCGCGCTCTTTGATATGCCCGGCCATAGAGTCCCAGACGCCAGCTTCCCAGATCCCGGGAAAGATCCGCCAATCCGCGCCAGCTTTCCCAATCCATCAGCTCAGCCTCCAGATCCAGATTCATCCAACTTTGCTGCATCAGACCCAGCCGCATGAGCTGCTGATAGCCCTGTCGGTTATATCCCCGGGGGGACAGGTAATTCCGCTCGACATCACGGTATTCATAGCGCAAAAGCCCCTCGCCGGCCAGCACTTGATGCCGGCTTTCCGCCGCCAGCATCAAGGCATCAGTCTGCCAGGTCTGGCTAAAAGTGTTGGAAGAATTACGATCCCGCAGACTGGCCACACTCAGGCTCAGCCAGGGATGCTGCACGGTTCCGATCACCTGACGATAGCTATTTTTTATCATGAAATTGCCCAGATGCCAATAGCTTGGGTCCAGTTCATAGGAGCCCATTTCCTTTTGATATGAAGCCCAGTCCAGGGCAAAGAGCAGATCACCGCTACGGTAAGCCAGATATTGCTTGAAGGAATTGCCGCTATTTGCCGAATCCACCCAATAGCCGTTGAAGAGCTTGTAGTCAAATTGCATCGCCGAGCCTTCAAAGCCAAAGAGATCGCCTTTGGCAAAACTGGCCTGGGCATAGCGACTGTCGTAATCCCCCAAAGAGCCTTGCAAGCGGGCCAGACTAACGGGATATTCATAGGCCAGATGCCGCGCATCCAGGCTCATGCCGTCGGATTCAAGCTGATGAAATTGGGAGAGATAGCCCAGGTAGAGCCAGCTTTGAAAATAGCTGGCAGGCAGTTCAAATCCATGCGCACGCAGATAGCTCGGCTCATTTTGCAGACCGGCAAAGTCAAAGCCCATCCGGTAGATATTGCCCAAATTTGGATAGGAAAACTGATCAAAGGTCACGGCATTGGGAAAGTCCACCTGGCGCAGGAGATCAATATGCTGGATCACGTGCTCTCGGTCGATATCAGCAAAAGGATCCGCCTCTTCCCCCAATTGCTGACCTGCTCCATATTCAGTTGATTCCAAGTCTTCGGGCAGATCCAGATCCAGCGAATCCGGCTCCGTATACAGCTCCAGGCTGTCGCTCACGGTGATCTCGGGCGCTTGCATTGCCCCCGGCGCATCATCCGGCGTCTGAGCAAAAAGCGGGAGCAAGCCTCCCAGACAGAGGATCAGAGCCAGCCGTTGGAGATATACCATTGATATGTATCCTTGATATGAGAATCCAGGGCAGGCTCAGGCTGCCAAGCCAAAAGCTTTTGTGCCTTGCTGCAATCGGCCACCCAGCCTTCTGCACTGATCTCCAAAAACTTCTGATGTGAGAGCAGACTGGCCCGTCCCCGCAGAGCGGCCCAGGCCTCTGCCAGCCTAAAGATCAATCCCGCCATGCTCATCGGCATAGTGATCTGCAGGTTCTTTTTGCCCATAGCCCGAAAGATAGATGCCACCACCTGCTCTTGAAGATAGATGCCGCAATCTGTGGCAAAGAAGCACTCCCCCGCCACCCGGGGATTTTGCGCCACGCGCAGGATAAAATCAGAAAGCTGG
>CAZWUD010000247.1:0-2306 GCA_964637055.1 uncultured Candidatus Cloacimonadota bacterium | reverse complement strand
AAAAAGCTGGCCACGGATACAGAAGATAAATCTTTATTGGGTAACATCCAGGACATCCTGGACGCAGTGAAACGTATCGGAGAAATCATGCAAGTAGTAAGAGTTTTAAAGACAAACCCCTTGATCAAGAGCGAAAATGCTAAGCTAAGAGAAACAGGAAGAGAACATGAGAACTAAGAAGATATTGGTCGTAGACGATGAGCAAAACATCCGGGATATATTCCAGGCATTTCTGCGAGATATGGGCTACGTGGTCTCTACGGCAATCGATGGCATCGATGCCCTGGAGAAGATCTCCAAAGAGAAGTTTGACCTATATTTTGTGGATATATACATGCCCAGGATGGGTGGTCTGGAGCTGATCTCGCGCTTAAAGGAGATTCAGCCTTCGGCGGTGATCATCGTAACCACCGGCTATTCCGGCCTGGATGTAGATTTTCGCAGCATCCGTCAATCTGCCTTTATGTATCTGGCCAAGCCCATCCAGCCGGATGAATTGATCCGGGCAGTGGAAGCAGGATTGGCGCAGAGCACGGATAAAGACCTAAGAAGACCGGACTTTTCGGCCGAGGAAGCGGTGGATACGGACAAACAGCCAAAACCCTTGCTATTGAGAGGCTTCAGCACGGATCAGGTGATGCGTTTCAAGAGCACGGGCAAGATCAAGGAATTCCAGGCCAGAGAATCCATCCCCATGGATAAAGATGAGGCCTCCATGATCTTTGTGGAGCACGGCGAGGTGGATGTCTATTACAATACCGATCTGGTGGATAACCTCAAGGATGGAGATGTCTGGGGTGAGGAAACCTTTGTGAATCCCGGCGCGCTTTGTTGCAATCTGCGAGCTCGCACGGATGTCAGCATCCGGCAGTTCCCACGCAAAAGGCTGATCGAATTCTTTACTTACAATGATAAATCTCTCACGGATCGATTTATGCTGAATATGATCCAGTGTCTGCATGTGAGGTGGCGACGCAGCATCGTCAAGCTTGGGCTGGCCAGCCGCTCAACCCCCACCGATAAAATTAGGAATGCAGATGAGACTTAGCTTTACAGAAGCCCTGATCAGGGAAATCCCCAGTAGCTATATCGGTGTGGAACAATGTGAGATTATCGGTCAATGGCTCACCCACCATACCGAACAGGAAGCTGAATGTCGGGCTATCCTCAAAAACATCCTGAAGAAAGCCCGGGATATGGAGGCTTCCGATGTGGACTTGGGTGGACCGGGATGCAGAGAAAAAGTCTGGATGCGGGTTTACGGTAGCAAAAACCCCGTGGATGAGCTGGGTGAATTCTCCTTGGTGGAGACAAATGCACTCATCATCTCCTGGCTATCACCAAATCAAAGACAGAGGCTTTTCATGCAGAAGAGTCTGGATTTTCCGCTGTCTTTCAATATTGAGGGCATAGAAGCCAGATTCCGCGGTACGACCTTTTTTGACAGAAACTCATTGGGAGCAAACTTTCGCCGGATCAATGACGAGCTCCTGCAAATGGATGACCTGGGCATTCCCGAAATAGTGGCAAACCGCATGAACGTCAAATATGAAAAAACCGGGCTGGTGCTGGTCACCGGCATCACCGGCAATGGTAAATCCACTACGTTAAACGCTATTATCGACATGAACAACCGGCAAAATTCCGCCCATATTGTCTCCATCGATTCACCCATCGAATATATACATCAATCCAATAAATGCCTGGTGAGGCACCGTGAAGTGGGCATGGATGTGCTCAGTTTTGAACACGGGGCCATCGAATCCCTGCGCCAGGATCCGGATATCATCGTGGTGGGCGAGATGCGTGACCCCCAGACTATCGCTACCGTGCTGGAGATCACGGACAGCGGGCACAAGGCTTTTACGACCCTGCACACCAGTTCTGCTATCGATAGTGTGCACAGGATCGTGGCCGAATTTCCTCCCGACTCACAGGAACGGGTGCGCAACCGCCTGGCCGATGTGCTGACGGTATGTATGAGTCAAAAACTGGTTCCCACAGTCGATGGCAAGCTTGTCCTGGCAAAGGAGATCCTTTCGGTGGATCACAGTGTGCAGGCAGCCATACGCAATAAAAATATAGGTGAGATATATCAAATGATGGTAGAAGGCAAAAAACTGGGTATGTGTACTCTTGAGCAAGATCTAAAATACCTGTACCAAAAGGGAACGATCACTCAGCAGACAGCCCAGAACTATGCCAACAACAAAAAACGGATGCAGCAGCTAATGAGCATGTTGTAATCCCCAAGATAAGGATTTGAGATGAAGAAAAACCCAAAAGAAGCATTCGGTATCTACCAG
>CAZWUD010000246.1:0-2323 GCA_964637055.1 uncultured Candidatus Cloacimonadota bacterium | reverse complement strand
CACAGATTTCTATTAAAGATAATAGCCGGATGCTTTAGCTTCCGGTATTATGGGCACAAACCGCCCTTAAGATGATCTCCGGGGCTTTCAAACCCCGGACTTGGCGCTTAACGACCGCCTAACACTCAATGCCTAAAACGCCAGCATCAAAAGCGAGCGCAGCCCTTCTTTATTGAGCTTGAAGACGCCGCCGATACTGGGCGTGATCATGATCATATCCAATATCTGCTCCAGCTCGTCCCGCTTTATGCCCAGATCTCTCAGGGAGGCGGGCATTTCCCAAAGGCGGAGTTTGTCCCGGAAACGGCGCAAGCCCAGAGTGGGATTGTCTTCATTCCATATATTCTTTGACCAGCGCAGGAAGCGGGAAGGCTCCCTTTCGCCAAAGTATTCGATCCAGGCCGGAAAGATGACCGCAAGTCCTTCACCATGAGCGATCTCGGGATGCAGTGCGGAAAGAGCATGCTCAATCGAGTGACAAGCCCAATCTCCGCCCTTGAGCCCGATCCCGCTGATGCCATTTAAGGCCAGAGTGGCAGACCAGGCCAGATTTGCCCGGGCAGTATAGTCCCCGGCATCCTTTTGCAGACGGTCCGTCGTCTCTATGATGGTGCGGATCAAGGCTTCATTGATCGCCAGGGTGCTCAGGGCTTTGTCATCGGCAAAACAATACTCCAGGATATGCGCAATGGCATCCACCGCTCCATTGGCGGTCTGCCGGAAGGGCAATGTTTCCTGCAGAGAAGGATCTATGATGCTGAGGCGGGGGTAGATATGAGGTGAAGATACTCCCCATTTTTGCATGGTCTCTCTGTTTGTGATCACAGCATTGCCATTCATCTCGCTGCCTGTGGCCGAGAGGGTCAGAACCGTGTATAAGGGCAACGCTTTTTTGATCTCTTCCCTGCGGGTAAAGGCATTCCAGATGTCATTCAGATAGATGCCGGCTGCCACGCTTTTGGCAGTGTCTATCACCGAGCCTCCGCCCACGGCCAGCACGGCTTCGGCGCCGAAATCACGGGCTTGGCCAATGATCTCCTGCACACGGTCCAGTCTGGGATTTGCTTTCACATCCCAGGCTTCGCTGCAGTCAATCCTGGCCTTTGCCAGGCTCTCACTCACGGCATCGTATGCGCCGTTTTTACGGATCGATCCACCGCCGGCAATCAGGATGCACTTACGGATTCCGTCACGGTGCATCTGGCTACCGAGCTTGGCTATCTGTCCTTTCCCAAAGAGGATTTTGGTGGGATTGTGGAAACTGAAAGCTTCCATTTCTTATCTCCTAATCTATAGTCTGACGCTGAAGCCTATCGTGGCATAGTGAATCATCGCAAAGGTATAGACCTCATCGATGTCACTGCCGCCTTCAAGGAAGCGGTAGCCCACGCGGGCGTTCAGCTTGTTATTGATCATAAAGTCCAGTCCCAGATATACGTCTTCCGCACGGCCGTATGGAGAGGCCAATCCCTCGGCTTCCAGCACGATTTCCAGCTCCTCCATCAGAGGATAGCCGGCGGTGAAGCTCAGCAGCGGAACGAATCCGGTATTTGTCTTGCTACTCCTTTTGCCGGGGCTATCTTTGCTCTTCAGGCTGATCCCGGCATCGCGGATCTTGCCGGATACACCGACGGACTTGAGCACAAAGAAGGGTTTTGGAAAAAAGTATCGGTATTGCAGGCGGTATGAATCAAAGCGGTAGGTGGCTTCGACCTCTTCGCCGGCCAGGAAGGACACACCTTCATAATCGATGGCATTTGGCAAAGTGCCGGAGGGTTTGAAAGTCAGCGGTGCGGCCAATACAGAGATCTGATGGCGGGGATGCACCCTGTAATGCACTAGGAGTCTGCTGCTGAAGGCAGGGTCTGCGCTCAGATCATCAGTCAGGGAGAGCAGGGGGTTGCTGTCGTCATTGGGACTGCGTACGTCATTGTAACCGGGAATGGCCAGACCGAGCTCGGCCTCTACGCGAATCGGAGCTTGTGCCCAAAGTCCAACTATGAAAATACTCATTAAGATCAGGATGACACCGTGTTTCATTATTACCTCTCAATATATGTTTTACAGATATAATAGTGCAAAGACTTACTTGGGCAAGAACTCAATGCTTAGCCAATGCCTCTGCATTGTCCCCCATGCGGTGAGGGTTATGCTTTTGTGCGGTTTGGGGGCGGTTAGATCCACAAAGATTGAGGCTCGGGGGGCTCACATTACTCACTCCGGCAAAAAAACTTATTGACAAAAAAAGCGAGACTCCAGACTTTGGTTTGACAATGCGTTCCGGAATAGCTCAGCGGTAGAGCGGGTGGCTGTTAACCACTAG
>CAZWUD010000245.1:0-2329 GCA_964637055.1 uncultured Candidatus Cloacimonadota bacterium | reverse complement strand
GGAAAGCCCTTCGGTGATCACGTAGTGCAATTGATCCGAAAGTCCCGTCTGCACGGGCACTCTTTTGGCTCTGTCGCCATCGGCAATCCACAGATAGGCGTTGCTGTTTTCACGCACGATATGATGTCGCTGCACCACAAAGACATTGCGTTGTTGTTGAATCAAAACCGAGATGTCTGCGGTCACGCCATAGCTGAGATTTTGGTCATACCCTGGGAAGATGGCTTCCACGCGGAAGGCTTTGGTGGCAGGGTCCATAGCTCGGGCGATCATCTGGACGCGTCCCTGGATCCGGGTACCTTCCCATTCTGCGGTCACGCGGCCATTTTGCCTGATCTTGTTGATATCACTTTCCGGCACCATGATGGTGGCCGTGTAGCCATCGGTAGAGGCCACGGTAAAGAGGTTCTGACCGGGGAATGTGCGTTCGGATCCCGTCACCATGATATTTGTGATGATGCCGCTGATGGGCGCTTTCACTTTGATCATCTGTTCGCTGGATTCCATATTTGCCCGGGCCACCTTGTATTGAGTGTCCACGTTCTCAAAATCCTGCTGACTGATAGCACCTTCAGCATAAAGACGCCCCATGCGCTCATGGATGGCTGCCAGACTCTCAAAAGCGGTGCTGGCTTGCTGATATTGTGCAGCGGGGGAGTTTTGGGGAAATTCCATCACCACATCATCTTTGGCCACACGGTCGCCCACTTTGAAATGCACTTGGCTAATCACGTCTGAAAGCATGGCTTGTGCCGTGCTCTCGGAGATTCCGTTCAGAGTGGCATTATAGCGCAAACTCTGCTGAAAATCTGTCTTTTTTGTCGTCTGCACCCGCACCGGGATGCCGAGCTCTTCTTGCAATTGCTCCATGCTTTTAGCTTCTTCGGCTTTCTTGCCGCAGGCAGTCAAAGCCAGGATCAGCACCAGTGCTGTAATCAGGAATAACATTTTTCTATTCATTTTATCTCTCCGCGATCAAATTTTGTCCAATGGACTTTGTAAAGGCTCGTTCTGCAGCGATCACGTCATAGACCGCGCTGTAATATTGCATTTGGATAGAACTCAGCATGATCTGGGCATCAAAGACTTCCAATTGGATCCCCACCTGGTTGTCATAGCGCAATTGCGCCAGCTCCAGACTGCGCTGAGCCATCTGTATGTTCTGCTCTTGCACCTCGTAATTTTCCAGGGCATACTGCAGCTTCTGATGGTTTTGCTTGATCTGCATCTGGATCAGCTCCCGGGTATTGATCTGCAAGAGTCTGGCTTTGTTCAGATCATGCCGGGCATAGGCTATCTTGCTGCTGTTTGAAAACCCGGTAAAGAGCGGCATGCTAAATCCTATTCCCACCGAGTATGAACTGCCAAAATCTTCTGATTCAATGGCGTATTCATCCGCCGCGGTAAAGAGTGAAGCACTGGCACTCAGCGCCACATTGGGCAGGAAATTACCCTTTTGCGCCCGGTATTGAATCTCTTTAACCTGAGTGGCGATATCCAGCAGTTCCAGCTCCGTGCGCGCCTGCAAGCCCATCTCCTGGGCTTCCTGTAGATCCATGATCTGAATGGCCGGCAGGATAAATTCTGCCTCGGGCACCAGCTCCGAATCTTCACTACCGAGCTGCTGACGAAAGGCTGCCAGCGCCATATCATATTGATTTTCTGCTGCCAGCACCTGGGGCTCCAGCTTGGCCAATTCCAGCCGGGCGCGGAGTAGCTCAAATTCCGAGACCTGACCCTCTTGGTTAAACAATTCCACTCGAGCCAGATGCCTCTGGGCAGTGGCGAGGCCCTCTCGCTGGACTTCGACCAGTTTCCCGGCCAGGATAGTCTGATAAAAGAGCTCTGTGGTCTGGAGGATAAGATCCTGCTCGCTAACTTCATAATTCAAGCGTTGAATGCTGCGAAAGCGTTTTGCAGCCTTGAGTCCATTGATCAATTTACCGCCCAAAAAGATCACCTGATCCATCTTCACCTGGGCTGCCAGTGAGCCTTCTTCCTGGGGGGAGGAGGGCATCAGACCGGCCATGATTCCGTCCAGGGTTCCGGCGATCAGATAGTCAGCATCATTTGCTGTGGGTTCAGAACCCAGCATTCCGCTCACTGAGGGGATGCCCCCGGTGGCGCTATCCGGCAGATAAGTCTTGCTCAGACCCCATTGCCCGCCCAGGCTGAATTGTGGCAGGAGTGAACCGCGAACTTCGCGATATTTGGCATCGGCCATCTGCATGTCATCTGCTGCCATCAGCAGTTCTTTATTTTTCTGGCGGGCCAGATCAATACTGTCCTGCAGGTTGATGGCTCCCAGAGCCAATGAGCAAGCAATGCT
>CAZWUD010000244.1:0-2332 GCA_964637055.1 uncultured Candidatus Cloacimonadota bacterium | reverse complement strand
CTTGAATATCACCAGACGGTGGGTTACAATGCCAGTGAAGTGAACAGGATTGTCTATGATTACGATGCAAGCGGAAATCTGCTGCTCAAGAAGGAATATAAAACTGCAGTCAATGGGACAATCCCCTACAGAGTGACCACGAACGAGTATGACGAGCAGAATCGTGTCATCAGCATCCAAGTAGTCGTAAACCAAAACTTACAGCAGTCCGTCTGGCATACCTGGGGTCAGCATTCCCTGCCGGATAGTACCCACATCATCTACAATGATCCAATCTCCATGTTCCGGCTGGTGAGTCAAAAGAACCATTTTGATGAAACCGGCGAAATGTATTACTCCACGACTCTGAAAAGGTATAGAAACACAGATTCATGGGAAAGAACAGATCAACACCTCCTTTACACAATGGCACACGGGATGGCGTTTCCCATTACAATCTATGAAGCTACTGAATATCCATATGACCCCGATGCGCCCTTTGAGCCTCAGACAACCACTGTGCACAACTATCAATATAGTAATGACTATCATTCGATCATCTCATGCTCATCTCCTTGTGAGTGCTATGAATATGATGAAAACTGGCTTATGACCAGTTTACATCGCACCCATGATGTTGGCAGTCATTCAAAATCCATCACATGGGAATACTATGGCCCTACCCCCAGCGATGATCCCACCGCCGTCCCCGCAGCCCAAATCACCGCCTATCCCAACCCTGCCAAAGGGATGGTAAACATCAACCTCAGCAAAAGCAGTATAAATACCCCAGTAGATGCTAAAATCTACAACATTAAGGGACAATTGGTACGAAACTTGCAAGCAAATGACCTAAGCAACGGCCACTACCTCTACCACTGGGATTGTAAAGATCAGAATAACCACGCCGTGCCTTCCGGAGTCTATCTCGTCCGCATCAAGACCGGCGGCGGAGAGATCAGCAAGAAGGTGACGGTAACAAAATGAGTTAACCTATCAACCAAGAACATTTTCCCAAGGAGGAAAGATCATGAAACGAGCATTTGTTATGCTTCTCTTGACCCTCGCTGTCAGCCTGGGTGCCATCGTGAATATTTTTGATGAGTACATCGGATCCGAGCCCATGGGCACGTTCAGGAAGACTTATGAAAGTCATGTCGATACGGGTACGGGTGAAACTGAAACAAGGATCAGATACTATTATGATGATGTTATTCCGGATCGTGTAATCAGATATGAGAAGAGTTATCAATTTCCATATGACAGTGAATACACGAAAGTGTTTTTTGAGTATCAGGAGTTTGACGATCATCGCAAGGTGATTGAAAGCCATTATGATGGCCCTTGGGGGCAATCCGGGCCCTCCACTGAGGACTTTTTACTTTTCAGCGTGAAGACTTCCACCTACGACTTGCAGGGTAAGATTATCGAATACCTTGATGTCTACGTCCCCAACGACAGCTCCGAAAGAACCGATTACGAATATGATGACAATGGCAACCTGATTTTGGTATCCACATACCATGGTAATTCACCGACACCCCACAGCATCCGTACCTATGAATACGATGCTCAAAATCGACTCACATATTATCGTTATCGTAGGGATAGCCAAAACAGAACCGAATTCTGGCAGACCTGGAGCAACCACTCTATGCCGGACAGCATCTACACTTGGTCCTATTATTCAAACATGTGTGTAATCGAGAAGAACTTCTTTGATGAAAATGGGCAGAGGATCTTCCACCAGCAATGGGAAGAGGGTTCAGATTACTGGTTTAGGACCGATACCACCTATGAATATGCCTTTGCACACCAAATCTGCTTCCCCACCAGCACCACCATCCAGTATGGAAATGTAAGCAGCCCGGATGACGATAATTTTGAGCCATATCCAAGCGAGGTCAAGACCTATACCTACTCAAATGATTATCATCGTGTGGACGTGGCAGGGGGATTATATTCTGCTTACTGTATCTACGATGAAAACTGGATTTTGCGCCAGAGCTATTCCCAAGAAACAGGGTCGGATTCATGGTCAAGCAATAATACGTACACTTGGGAAGACTATACCTCCGGCGATGATCCAGTAGCAGTCCCGCCCGCTTTGGTCTCTGCCTACCCCAACCCTGCCAAAGCTGTGGTCAATATCGCCATGAGCAAAAGAGATGCTCCCAGAGGCGCAGAAGCCAAAATCTACAACCTCAAGGGACAATTGGTGCGCAGCTTGGCGGTTAGTGATCTTAGTGGAGATCAATACATCTACAACTGGGATTGCAAAGATCAGAGCAAGCGTGCCGTGCCTGCCGGAATCTACTTCGTCCGCATCAAGACCGGCGGCGGAGAGATCAGC
>CAZWUD010000243.1:0-2341 GCA_964637055.1 uncultured Candidatus Cloacimonadota bacterium | reverse complement strand
CGCTTTGCCAATGAAAACAAGGCAGATCTCTTTATCAGTATCCATGCTAATGCCTCCAGATCAAGCAGTTCCAGAGGGGCAGAGACCTATTATCTCTCCACAGCCATGACCTCTGATGCCAGAGCAGTGGAAGCCCTGGAAAACCAGGTGGTGGATCTCTATGAAGGTGGCGCCAGCGCCCGCAGCAAATATGACGATCTGGATTTTATCCTGACGGATCTCAGCCAAACCGAACATCTGGAGAGCAGCAACGATCTGGCCAGCAACGTGCAGCAAAATATCATTGCCGGATCTGATGCCTATGACAGAGGGGTGAAACAGGCAAATTTCTATGTCCTCAGAGGTGCCTTTATGCCATCAGTCTTGATTGAGCTCGGCTTCATTTCCAATCCGGAAGAAGAGAAATTGCTGGTGAATGAAGATTATCAATTGCGTCTGGCCCGCACCATCTTTGAGGGCATCAAACGCTTTAAATACCGTTATGACAGGATCAGGAACACATGACAAAGAGTGATAGCAAAGAGAAGCAAGTGTCTGGGGAAAACCGACAGGCAAAAAGGGACACACGCGCCTCTCAGAACGACTGTCTCGAAGCAAAAAACGCATTTATCTGTAATGTGAGTCACGAGATTCGCACTCCCATGAATGCGATCATGGGTTTTGCGCAGATGCTGAAGCAAACCGGCCTTGATGCTCAGCAAGGGGACTATGTGGACGTGATATTGGACAGCGGTAATAAGCTTCTGATGATCCTGGAAAATCTGCTGGATCTCTCAAATCTGCAACTGAAGAAAGTGCATCTGAGTAATACTGAGTGTGATATATACGAAAAAGTGCAAAGCATGTGGAGCCATTTTAGACAGCAAATCATGGCAAAGAACCTGCAGCCGATTTTGGAGCTTCAGGATGATATGCCCAGGATCATTCTTGACTGTGAAAAGATGGAAAGAGTGATGGGGTCAATCCTCTCAAATGCTCTCAAATTTACCTCTGCAGGCTCGATTAAACTGAAGGTTGGCTTTACCCCCGGGGATAAACGCAGCGGCATTCTGGAAATCCACGTGGTAGACACCGGTTGCGGGATTGAGGAAGAACAGATCAAGCACATCTTTGAGGCTTTTGTGCAGGCCGACAATAGCGTGACCCGCCAATACTCCGGCATGGGTCTGGGTTTGGGGCTTTCCAGCAAGATAGTGAGCCTGATGGGTGGAGAGATCTGCGCCAGCTCACAAGTGGGTGTCGGAAGCGACTTTCATATCACAATACCAGTGAAGATCGTTTGATGCCACTGAGGATAATGTCCGTTGAGAGCGGTTCTTTGGCCTCAGAGCACGGCCTGAAGGCAGGAGAAAAGATTCTGTCTCTAAACGGCATGGAAATTCGGGATTTCCTAGATCTTGAGCTTTATGCAACGGATTTTAAGCTGGCATTTGTTATCGAAGATTCCTCCGGCGCTCAGCGTGAGCAGGTGATCTACAGAGAAACAGCTAAACCTTTGGGAATAATCCCGGAAGAATACCGGCACAAACGCTGTCAGAATAACTGCATCTTTTGCTTTATCGATCAAATGCCGCCCAGCCTGCGCCAGACCCTCTATATCAAGGACGATGACTATATCTTTTCCTATGTATATGGTAATTATATCACTTTGACCAATCTGGGGGAGGATGAGCTGGATCGCATCCTGGATCAGCACATCAGTCCTTTGTATGTATCCCTGCACAGCAGCAATCCGGATCTGAGGCAGAGGATGATGCGTTCTGTGCGTCCGGTGGATCCGATGGGCATCATCCGCCACCTGGCAGACGGAGAGATCGGCTTTCACATCCAGATCGTGCTGGTTCCCGGCTATAACGACAAAGAAGAACTGAGGAAAACCCTGACCGACCTCATGGACCCCAGCCTCAACATCCTGTCCATCGGAGTCGTACCGGTGGGACTCACCCGATATCGGGACGGGCTGTGCCAATTGCAGGGCTTTGATGCGGATTCTGCCAGGGAATGCCTGGAGCTCATCGATGAGTGCAGGGCCAGCTTTTCCAGCCAGATCATCTATCCAGCCGATGAGTTTTATGTCGTGGCAGATAGGCCGCTGCCACCGCCGGAATTTTATCAGGACTTTCCCCAATTGGAGAATGGCATCGGGATGATCAGCCAGGGCTATGAGAACTTTTGCAAAAATAAGGAAGCTTTGCTAAAAAAACTCCGCGAGCTCGGAGGCGGTTTTTGCATTCTGGGATCTGAGAGTGCAAAGGGGCATCTGGAGCAGATCACAAAGGAGCTGAACCGGGATCTCAAGGGTCAAAAAGTCCGGCTGCAGGTGGTCATTAATGACTTCTTT
>CAZWUD010000242.1:0-2349 GCA_964637055.1 uncultured Candidatus Cloacimonadota bacterium | reverse complement strand
GGCAGTCCGAGGGCCATATAAGCCAGAATCCAGCCGCAAAAGGCCAGGGTGATGATGTCTATCGAGGAGAGTAGTTTAGATTTCTTTGTCATAGAGGCGATAGGTTTTATATGGGATAGCGTCCAGCATTTTGGCCACCCGGATCATCATGGTATTGTTTTCCAAGACCCAGGAAAACTCTCCGCGGAGATAGCCTTTGGGCAGTCCGTTTTTGTAGGAATAGTAGTAAAAGAGGCTATCGATGCCTTGTCCCTGAAACTCCTTGATCACACCCATTGTGATTACCCGGGCAGATCTGATCTTTTTGCGGGCTATCAAAGCCTTGATCATGGTGATGGGATTGATGCGCCCCTGCATGGCCATCAGCACCTCGTTGTAATTTGGCAGGGCCAGAGAAAAGCCGGCGGGCTGTCCATTCTTCTCGGCTATAAAGATCAATTCCGGGTCTGCCAGAGGCAGCATTTCATCCACAAGGTGGTCAAATTCCGCTTTAGTCATAGGCACATTGCCCCAATTGTACTCCCAAGCCTTGTTATAGATCATAAACACAGTCTCTATGTCTTTACGCAACTGTTTTTTATCCTTGGCCAGGCTGCGGACCGTGACCCCGCTGCGCTTTTCGATAAGCTTGGCCAGACGGTCAATGCGCTCAGGCATCTGGGTCCTTTCGCTCAGATAAGCATAAAGATCCATACACTTTTTCATCCCGCAGGCTTCAAAGAGCTTTTGATAGTAGGGAGGGTCGTGCCGCATCATCACCATGGGCGGGCAGTCAAAGCCATCTATTAGGAGTCCCAGCTCCTGATTCACCGAGAAATTCATCGGACCGCGCATGGCGGGAAAACCCTGTTTGCGGTTCCAATCTGCGGCTGCATCAAAGAGAGCAGAAGCCAGATCTTCCCGGTCTTCGGCCTCAAAGAAGCCAAAGAAGCCGATGTCTTCATCGTGTTCCTTTTGATGTTGAGTATTGGAATGTGCACTGATGCGCCCCACGGTTTTACTGTCTTCCTCTGCCAGAAAAAGCTGCACGCTGGAGTGAGCGTAATAGGGGTTTTTTCTGGGATCAAAGAGCTTGTATTGATCACTAATGAGGGGCGGGACCCAATTGGGGTCGTCCTTATACAGCCTAAAGGGAAGCATGATAAAGCTTTTGAGCTGCTTCTTGTTTGTGACAGGAATGATCTTTATCATCATTACCTCAGATTTCGCCTAACTTTTTTGACACCATAATGTTTAGCCCACCCATAAAGAGCGCCGTTCCCATGAGGATCAGATTGAAGTGTGGAGGGTATTTCTCAGGATAAGAAGGCAAGAAGGAATAGAACATCTGGTAGAGCACCACCGGCAGGATCACGATCGTATATTGAGCAAAGCGTACCTGCTTGAAGCCCCAGACCAGAATCCCTGCCAAAATAGCGGTGATAAACACTGTCAGCGGGGAAAAATACCCAATCACCCCCATATAGGTGAGGATGCCGCGTCCGCCGCGAAACTTGTGAGAGATCGGCAGGCAATGTCCGATCAGCATGCCCAATCCATAGACCAGCATCAGGTTGTAGCTGTATATAGAAGATAAATCCACCGCAGCTAGGCTTTTGTCCAAAATCCTCAGTACAAATTCCACCACCATCATATAGACATAGGCTTTACCCAGATCCAGAGCACCTGCCAGTACACCCATGGATTTACTGATATTGTAGTAGATATTTTCCGTATCCGCCAGGCCGGTGCCCAATTTATAGACATCCAGCGAGCGAAAACTCTTCGCTATCAACCTGGCAGTGGAAAAGCATCCAAAGAAATAACTTATGATGGTTACCAATATCGCAAGTATGACTATCATCGTCTCTCTCCATAGTCTCTATGTCCAAACAGGGCGGACCCGATGCGCAGCATATTTGCCCCTTCCTGGAGGGCGATCCGCCAGTCGTGGCTCATGCCCATGGAAAGGTAATCGAAGTCCCCGGGATATTTCTCTTTGACCTCGTCAAACAAGGTCTTGAGCTCCCGGAAATAGGGACGGCTCACCTCAGGATCGGGGTCCAGCTTGCCGATGGTCATCAGTCCCCGCACAAAAAGGGTGGGATGCGAAGCTATTTTCCAGATCAAATCACGGGCGTTGTCAAAATTCACTCCGCTCTTGCTCTCTTCCCCGGTCACGTTCACCTGGATCAGGACCTCCTGAGTCCGGTTTGTGCGCCCCAGGGCGCGGTGCAACCTATCGGCCAGACGCTGTGAGCCGATACTGTGGATGAGGGTCGGCTTCAGCGAAAGCAATTGATTGATTTTATTGCTCTGCAGGCGTCCTATGAAGTGAAAACCCTCATAGCCCTGGTTGAGCATGGGGAT
>CAZWUD010000241.1:0-2357 GCA_964637055.1 uncultured Candidatus Cloacimonadota bacterium | reverse complement strand
GTCAACGTCGAAGACAGGGATCAGGATGGATAGGATAGAGAGGTTTTTTCTGGGGCGATACATTAAAATCCCAAAGAGGAATCTCTTTCGCTTTAGTTTTGTTTTTATGATCCTGGGAATCATTCTCTCGGTGGGGATTCTCTCCGCCGGGCTAAACCTATTCCAGGGTTATGAGAGTAATCTCAAAAGCCTACTATTGGACAGCTTTGCCCATATCAGCATCCAATCCTCTTTCGGTGAGATGATATCCACCGATGAAGGCCGGCGCCTTCAAACAATGCTATCCCAAAAGCCGGAGATATCATCTGTCATTCCCAGTATCGAGTCCACAGCGATGGCCCAAAACAGGGACAATATCCGTGCTGTAAATCTGCGAGCTTATGACAATGAGGACGGATTTCCCTATTCTCGCTATATCAGTGAGGGTAGTGCCATTCTTCAACCCGGGGAGGCTATCGTGGGTCATTACCTTGCTCAGGAATTGGGGCTAGGCATCGGAGACGAGCTTGAGCTGAATTACCCCCGCCTGGACCGCATCACCCCCCTCGGCATCCAAAGTGGCCGGGCCAATTACCGGATTGCAGGAATATACCGCTCTGGATATTACGAGAGCGATCGCAGTCTGGTGATTATGAGTATCGAGGATGCCAGGACTTTGCTGATGCTGCCACAGGGATTCACAAAGATTGAGCTCCTGTTGCACGATGGAGACAAAGCCGGATTGATCGCTCGTGATTACATGAAGCAACTGGGTGCAGAATACATCGCCATACCCTGGAATCTATATGCTGAAGGTCTTTTGAGACTCGTTGCCATGGAAAAGTGGCTGATCTTCATCGTATTCAGCTTTCTGGTATTGATAGCCGGGATAAATGTAATCTCTGCGGTAACAACCATCATTATTGATAAGAAAGCCGAGATAGCCGTGCTCAAGACATTAGGAGCCAGCGCTGCATCCATCAAGCGGATATTTGCCGGGCACGTGGGCATAGTAGCCATCTTGGCAGTCATCCTTGGTCAGATCTTCGGAGTATTGCTGTCCTGGTTCGTGCAGCTTCAGGGATTTTACAAGCTCAAGGGAGAAGTATATTTTATTGACACCCTGACGGCTGATATTACGCTGCCGAATCTCGTGATCGTGTTTAGCGTGGCATCACTTTTGATCTTTATCTGCATATTTATTCCTCTCAGACAGATAGAACGGCTGCAGATCATAGACATTATCAGGAACAAGCATTAAAGGGATGAGTATGGTACTAAGAGCAAAACATCTCAGTAAACAATACGTCGACAGCGACCAGACCATATCGGTTCTGCGAGATGCCTCTCTGGATGTATCCGCTTCGGAATTTATATGCATCACCGGCAAGTCGGGCTGCGGAAAGAGCACGATGCTGCACATCATGGGTCTTTTGGATTCCCCTGATTCCGGCGAGATCTGGATAGGGGAGAAGAGGATAGAGGCCTTTAGTGCCGAGGCTCCCAAGACCCGCAATCAGGACTTGGGTTTTGTCTTTCAATTTCACTATCTGGTGGAGGATCTCAACGCCACAGAGAATGTAGCCTTACCACTTTTAATCGCAGGGGAAAGTGAAGCCAAAGCCAGAAAACGTGCCGCTGAATTGCTCGACCATCTGGGGCTCTCAGAAAGGCTCAAGCGCTATCCTAATCAACTCTCAGGGGGTGAGCAGCAGCGAGTCAGTCTGGCCAGAGCTCTGGTGAATCGACCCAAGCTGGTTCTGGCTGATGAGCCTACCGGCAATCTGGATCCTGCCCACAGCAGTGAGGTCTGGGAGATGATGAGATCACTGAACAGAGAACTGGGTCAGGCCTTTGTGATCGTCACGCATGATGTGGAAGCTGCACACAATGCAGACAGAGTATTTGAACTAATCAACGGAGTCCTGGTCCGTATATAGGACAGACTGATGCGCCGCCCCCGTAAGTTTCTGAGCTTAATTATCATACTGATGGTGATCAATGCGATCTTCTTCACGGTATGGTATCCTCTGGGCGGCAGGGACCGTTTTCGCAGGTTTCTGACAGATACGATCAGCAATGCGGTGGGCTTCAAACTGGGCTTTGCTGATCTACACATCAGCGACCGCCAGCTTTTTGCCCAAGAAGTGCATTTTTCCATGCCGGACAGCTTGATAAGTCTGGATGCTGAGAGTGTCAGGGTTCGCTACAACCTATACAAATTGATATTCTCCGGCTTCAAACCCACGGGAGTGGTATCCACGATAGAGATCATAAGGCCAATCGCATCAGTCAAATATCGGTATCAGCCCAAAGACGAGTATAAACCCAAGTCAAAGTTTCAGATCCCTAATCTCAGCAGCTTTTTTAACCGTCTC
>CAZWUD010000240.1:0-2365 GCA_964637055.1 uncultured Candidatus Cloacimonadota bacterium | reverse complement strand
GCCAGAAAGATAAAAGGCAGGACGATCAGATAGTCCAGGGGGCTCAGTGTGATTGGCATCTACAATTCCGCCTTAAATTCAAGTTTTAGATTGTGATTGCTCTTGTCATTCGGATATTTGCTAAAGCGATATTCCAGACTGAAGGTGCTGAATGAATTCATGCGATAGATCGCCGAAAGTGTGCCGTCCGTGATCAATCCTTCCCGCTTTTGGGGTAAAAATAGCAGATAGTCGCTGCCTTCCCGGAATTGGTAACCAAGACTGAAGCGGCCGGAGACGCGATACTTTTGCATCAGCAAACTGCGCACCTGGGGCGTGGCTTTCAGGCTGCTGAGGCTGTAGCTCTCCTGACTGTCCTGCCTGCTCCCCTCTTCCCTGCTACCTGCGAGCTCAAGGATCAAGGCATTTTGAGGACTGATCACCTTTTCAAAATTACTGCTGAAGCTTTGGATGGATATTTCGGATGAATAGCGACTTTCGCGGCTGAATTCATTCTCAAAGCTGAGCCGCGTGTTCATCTTCAGATATCCTCTGAAATCCACCTGAAGCTGTTGCCTATTTTCAAAGAGGCGTTCCGGTGTCTGATAGCGATTGTCGAGGCTGCGCAGAAGGTCTAAGGATAGATTTCCGATGATGCGGCTTTGATAGATGTCCAGCCAGAGATTTTGCAGATAGCTTTGCCGACCGTATATACTCTGATCATTGTAGCTATGCTCCGGTAAAAAGAGGTAACTGCGCCAATCATCCATCACGTCACCCTGCTCAGTGGCGGAGACGGAAATATCGCTCTGAATCCTCTTCCACAAAGGGTTCTGCCACAAAAGCCCGGGTTTCAGATAGATGCTAGACATGGCCGTGATCTCGGTGGAAAGTCGGCCTGTGGGTGAAGTGACATACTCATAAACATATTCTCCGTCATCCACCAGCACACCCGTGCTGTCATAGATTCCCAAACCGGAGCCCACATGCACCAGATCACGGATGCGCGGGAAAAACTCCGTCTGATTCAGTTCATAATTGTTATAGAGGCTGATAGCGCCTCCCAGGACGTTATGACCGCTGCGCAGGCTGAGCAGATCATAGGAGCTTTTGGGATTGCTCTGTGAATGGGGGTTTTGGATCTTGCGATGGCTATAATCGAGATCAAAGCTGTGCTTTTCAAAATTGCTATTGTGCCTCAGAGAGTAGGTCTCGGCCGAGTTTTGCGTGTCCCAGGATCCCAGTTTCACATCGCTCTGTTCCTGGGCAAAGGAAAGGGCGGTATTCTGCCGGATACTGGTGAGGGACAGCGTGGGCTGCCATTTCAAAAAACGGGTTCCGGGAATGCCGGGATCATCATCTTCAATAGAGGAATAGAGCCCCGAGATCTTCAGCCCCAGGATATGGTATGCCCAGGCAGCTTCGGCGTCGTGATACTGGAGCAGGCTGTTTTGGGATCCGCTTTGCTGGGAGATCGTGTGTTGCAAACTCAGCGCAGGAATGAGGTTGTAAGCGCGGCTTTCGGAGCGAAATCTGATCGCCTTTTGGATGTATTCATCCTCGACGTCGCGATAACGCAAAAGCAATTGTGGCTTCCAATATCCGCCTTTGTAGCCCAGCTCAAGATCGAGATTTCCCATCGCCAGAGAGTCGGGCAAAAGTAGTGAGGTAAAATCATGTTCCGGAGCGCCGTCTGTGCCGAAACGGTAGATGTCAGCCAATCTGTATTTGGCATCAAGATTTGCCTGCCACGGGCTCTCTGTGGCCTCATGGGCCAGCCAAAAGGAAAAGATGCCGGAGGAATTATCCCCATCATCCAGTTTGGAAAGGGTGTTCTGATCATTGGCAGAATAAAGTGCATCGATCCCGCTCTGCCAGTGGTCATTTTGCCACAAGACTCCGAGCTCCAGATTTGTGCGTGTGGCTGGGGCGATCAGCTTTTTCACTGGCAGCCAGGAACCATTTCCTGACCCCACCCAGCGGTAGCGACCGTATGAATACTCCTCATAACCTCCCTGCCCCGGACCCATATAACTGAAAATCACATTGTAGATTGCAGTGGAATCTCCCGGAGCGTATTCGTAATAGATCCGGCCATCAGGGTCAATCAATTGGCGATAGTCTCCCATCTCAGTCTCGAAAACCCCATCGGATAGTGCCCCCCCATCGCCGGCCTCAGCCAGGCTGTCCAGATCTGCATCTGTGAAGCTAAAAAGCAGGGGCTTGTCTTTGCTGTCAGTCTGATACACAAGGTGGTGATAGAGGCTCAATTGGTCAGTAAAATGAAAGCGGGAACCGGTGAAGATCGTGGACTGGCTGTAGTTTTCGTCCGAGTATTGAAACCATGCGTTAACGGTGTTTGTGGAGCTCACCAGCCGGCGAAAGA
>CAZWUD010000239.1:0-2384 GCA_964637055.1 uncultured Candidatus Cloacimonadota bacterium | reverse complement strand
GCTTTGATCACCGGAGAAACCGGAGTGGGGAAGAGCGTATTTGCCGAGCTCATCCATCGCAACAGTCCCCGCCAGCATGGGAAACTGGTCTCCGTCAATTGCGGCAGCCTCACCGAGACTCTTTTGGAGAGTCTGCTTTTTGGCCACAAAAGGGGTGCTTTCACGGATGCCCACCGGGATAAGATCGGCTATTTCCAGGAGGCCAATGGCGGCACTCTATTCCTGGATGAAATCACAGAGACCTCACTTGCTTTTCAGGTGAAGCTGCTCAAGGTCCTGGAATGCGGAGTATTCAGGATGGTTGGCGGAGACAGTGATCTCTCGACCGACGTGCGCATCATCGCTGCTACCAATAAAGACATCAAGGCCATGGTGGCTCAGGGCACTTTCCGGGAGGACCTCTATTACCGCTTAAATGTGATAACGCTGAACATCCCCCCCCTGAGGGAAAGACGCGATGACATCAGGATCCTGGCCAGCTCATTTTTGCAGGAGTTTTGCCAGAAGTACCAAAAGACAGAGCTCAAATTGTCCCCGGGAGTGATGTCTCTACTACTGAATCACGAGTGGAAAGGCAATGTCAGGGAGTTGAGAAATGCACTGGAACACGCCGTGATATTGGCCGAGAACAAGGTGATCCAGCCTGAGGATTTGCCTGAAAACATCGTGAGCAGCCTTGAAGAGAAAGAGAGCCTGCCCGGCCTCTCCCATCTTAGCTGGGCTCAGGCCAAAGATACTTTTAGTAAACACTATATAGAAAACCTGCTTTTTAAGACCGGGGGAAACATCATGCGCGGCGCAGCCATCGCAGAGATCACTCGGGAGAACCTATATAAAAAATGCACAAAACTGGGTATTGACTGGCGTGAATTCCGCAAACCCAGTGATGATAAAAACGGTGGTGAGATATGAAAACAAAATGGAAGATTTCCCCATACCTCTATCTTTTACCGGCTTTGGTGATTGTGGTTGCTTTCCGACTGGTGCCGATCGTGATGAGCTTTTTACTCTCTTTCTTTGATTGGTCTTTGCAGGGAACCGGACGCTTCATCGGCTTGGAAAACTACAGCACAATGTTCCAGGACCCCGTATTCTGGCAATCCATGGGCAATACTTTTTGGCTGGTGATCATTCTGGTTCCGGCATCGATAGTGATATCGCTGTTTTTTGCCGTATTGCTAAATCAGATCAAGTATCTAAAGAGCCTGTTTCGCATGGTTTACTTCATGCCCTTTGTCACTTCATTGGTGGCCGTATCGATAGTTTGGAAATTGATCTACAACGAGCAGACCGGCTTGATGAACACCTTTTTGGGCTATGTGGGGATCTCTCCGCAGGGCTGGTTGTCCCAATCCAAAGGCATATTTCTTTTGATGTTTGAAGGTTGGGGCATTGAAAATCTCCCCAAGTTTTTCCACGGACCGTCTCAGGCACTCTTTGCCATCATCATCATGACTGTCTGGAAGGGTCTAGGCTACAATACCATCATCTATCTGGCCGGCTTGCAAAACATCTCCAAAGTCTATTATGAAGCCGCTGAGATCGATGGTGCCAGCAAAGGCCGACAGTTTTGGAATGTCACCGTCCCACTGATATCTCCCACCACCTTTTATGTGCTGATTATGACGACCATCACCAGTTTTCAGACTTTCTCGCAGATCTATCTGATGACAGATAAGGGAGGTCCGCTAAATACCACCAAGCTCATCGTTTACTACATCTATGAGAAGGGCTTTGACGTTTTGGAAATGGGTTATGCATCCGCTGTGGCTCTCACACTATTTGTTTTGATTCTGGCGCTCACTATATTCCAGCGCAGAATGGAAAAACACGTGAATTATTAAGGGGAGGAAAGGAATGGATAAATTGAGAATAACTATCACATACCTGATTTTGGCGATATTTGGCCTGACCATGGTCATCCCCTTCATCTGGATGCTTTCGACTGCTCTGATGACACAATCTGAATTCAATAAACAGGAGACTCTTTTCATCCCCAAAGAAGAGTACTACGTCTGGGACAATGATGGCGAAGAGGTGAGAATACTCCTGGTCATGGAAAAGGGCGAGACCAGCGTGATTCACGTGCTTGATGATAATCTGGAGATAACTCAAGAATATCAGGAAGTGCCCAGCTCCGAAGTTCGGCACGTGCGCAAAAAGCCGACCTTTGAATTTGCAAACTTCAAGCGGGCTTTCCAGAAAGTTCCCTTTGGCCTGTATTTCAAAAACACCATCTATGTGAGCGTGCTGAGTCTGATAGGCGTGCTTTGCACATCCTTACTAGCATCATATGCGTTTGCCCGTATGGAGTTTAGAGGCAGAGATTTCTTCTTTTTCCTCTTTCTTTCCATGATGATGGTGCCGCAACCCATCTATATGAT